>CAYVBC010000020.1:0-14840 GCA_964449545.1 uncultured Clostridia bacterium
TTCATGCACATGGTGACGGTGCTGGAGCATTTTCATCCCCGTTTTGGCAAAACCATCCCGACGGGACTCCTGATCCGGCCACAGATCGGACACTTCAAGGCGAAAACGACGGGACACGCACCGATCCACCCATACCCGACAATCGCTCATTTCTCTGGCCAATTCCCCGCATAGAAGGGAAAGCAGTGGATGGTTCACTTGCATCAAACGCAGTATCAACATACGTTTCTTTATCGAATTCAGCACTTCCGGTATGGTGCCCAACACCGCGGCCGCCACTCCCGAAACCCCTGGCGAGAACCAATCCGGATGATTGCGTTGAATCGATACAATCCGGTCGCGCACAACATCAGCCTGTTTTTTCAATACCGCGGAGGAATCCTCCGATACAATGGAGAGGAGTAACCCGGGATACTGAATGATGTACTCACATATCCGGGATCGATTCTTGCGATTCTCCTGCGTGAACACCTTCGGTTCCAGATCATCCGGCTTGATTCGGTCCAGGAGCCGGGCTTCCCGTCTCCGCAATTCCCACTCTTCCAGCGACACCTCATCGTAGACCGCGGTCAGGCAGTCCCCCATGGTTCCACTGAGCCGGGCGAACTCCTGAAACCGGGTTACCCTGTGGGAAACGACACAACCACCCGAGAACAGGCTACCGAGAAGAACCACGGCAGCAGAACAGAAAACGAAGGGAATTTTTATTTTTCCGGCTATGAGAATTTTTTTCATTCCCTAGAAGGCCTGGGACCGGCAGAAGCGATCTTCCGCCGGCCCCAGGAGGACGCACGGTCCTAGAGACCGGATATAATCAGGAGTGTCATCCGGAAAAAGCCGGTTTTTCCCGAAACCGCCTTTTCCTTTCATGGAATACAACAGCAATTGATGTGCCAATCCTGAAAGGGATGAAAGCCACTGATGCCCACGTTTTTTCATTCCCTTCCCTCGCGGAGTCTTGCTATAGCCATATTTATTCTGAATGGAGCAATCAGACATGGGGCCGCAGCCGATGCTGGTGGACGAAATTCATGAATTTTTTATATTCATCCCCCTTCAGATTAAACAATTCGATCACATCACGATACCGTCCCCGACGCAATCTCAATGCCCTGTCAATCACCGTAACCACTTCTCTCCGATTCAATTCACGTTTCAGATAGGGTGTACGGACGGCCTCCCAGAAATTCTCGCCGGATTTCAAACGTCTCCATGTTTCTTCCGCTCCAATCTCTCCCGGTTCCACAATCCTCTCCCGGTAACAGCTGTGATCGACGATATAACGAATGGCCTCCGCGGTAATGGGGCTTTCCAGCAGGATCCCCGCTCGCTTCAGAATGGTCAGTAGCTCACGAATATTTCCCGGCCATTCATGCTGCAGAACCACATCCCAGAAACCTCTGGTCACCTCTTTACCTTTCAGGAAATGAATATGGCTTTCAACCAGTTCGCGGATGTCATCCGGACGTTCGCGCAGAGGAGGAATCGAAATCTGCAGCACCTGAATGCGGTAGAACAGATCCTCCCTGAACTTTTTCGAGGCCACCAACGAGGCCACATCCTGGTTGGATGCGGAAATCACACGGACATCCGCCAGCTGTTCTTGAACATCACCCAGGGCACGGTACATCCCTGACTCGATAAATCGTAATAATTTTGCCTGGAACGAAACGGGAACTTCGGTGATTTCATCCAGGAATAATGTCCCCCCCTCCGCGCTGGCAATCAGCCCCTTTCGGTCACTACAGGCATCCGTGAACGCTCCCTTCCGATGTCCGAAGAACTCACGCTCAATCAGGTTCTCCGGAATCGCCGGTGTGTGAGCCACCACAAAAGCGCCGGAACGTCCGGAATATTCATGGATCAATGCGGCAATATGGTTTTTGCCGACTCCCGTTTCCCCTGTCAGCAATACCGGTTCATCCTCCACTGAAAAACGCAACACCTGTTCCCGGATTTCGCTCATATGATGGCTTGAGCCGGTAATTCCGCCCACGCCTTTCTGGGAATGGCGGATATGATCCAGCACTTCATCGAGAATTTCAAAGATTACCTGAAAAACACGCCTGTCTTCCGCGGAAAACTCCTCGGCCAGACCACTGTCAATATAAAAGAAGTAGCGGGAATTCAGGGGTTGAATAATCACACTCCGGATCTCCGCCTCCTGCGAAAGGGGCTGACCCTGACCCTCCCGGGAAGAGATCCGGCAGCCCTTCGTGATCATCTTTTCTCTACCGGCCAGGCTGGCTTGAACCGCATCGAAACAGAATCCCCGGCCCTGATGCACCGATTTTCCAGTCACATCACGTCCATGATGCCAGAGAATATACCCATCACGATCATAGATCATTGCAAGGGAAACACGTTTCTCCTCCAGCATCTGCCAGACCTTACGCTTGATTCGCTGCACCATGCGCCCCTCCCCGGGAAAACCGCTCGTTGAAATCTGAAGAGAGGGTGTAAGCAAACTTGTTTCCACAATGTACTTTTCCCCGAAACCATTGATATTGCAGGGATTTTCGCATGGAGAAGTGTTTGGGAACAAAGAAATGTGTAACGTTTTTTTACATATTCAATGAAATTTGACCGTGTGGACCCTCACTGCGTTTAGGTCTCAGGGGTTTTGACATAAATGTAAATTTTTTATACATATTTTTTCAATAATTGAAATCTGATTGAATATCGGGCATTTCGGATATAGTTGCGTGTAACATTAATTTACACATCAACATAGACCCGCTGCATTCAACCAGCGGAAAAAACGGTCACCCAGAAAAACCATCCGCCGGAACACCTGTTCTCCCAGCTCCCGGAGTTGAAACCAGAGATGTTCCGTTCTGCGACGTGCCTGAATAGACTCACGAGACACGCCGGCTTCCGACAACATGGATTCCAGGTTCCTCCGCCATCTGCCGGCGGATGGATCGCGAACCATCCGCCAGAATTCATCCGGAGTGGCCGGATCGGGCGAGAAATCAGCCTCTGCCTGAGTCCGCCGGGCACTCAAGTCCGGATTCCATTCCAGCCCGATGTTGGCCCCGGCTTTGATCTCCAGCCGAATCCGCGACAAGATCCTTCCCTCATGCATCAGGTTCAGCTCATAGCTTCCGGGGGGGAGCAAAGGCAACAGGAAGCGACCGGACGCGTCCACCCGGGCTTCCGCCATCACGGAACCGCCCCGCGCTCGCTTTGCCGTCACACTGAAGCCGGCTGCCGTTTTCCCCTTTACAGCGAGACGTCCCTGCACCGCGGTCACCCTTTCCTCGACCTTCCCATCATTCCGATTTGCGGATCGAAGCATAGATGGATTATTGCCCGGATCGTCGGGAAGGGAATTCAGGGATGCCCTTCGCGTATCATGTCGGGGCATTTCAGTACCTGTCTCTACCAGGAGCAGGACCCGGATCACCACCAGGTGGATCAGAAGGGAAAACAACATCCATTGCCAGATGCGGCGGTCCGGCGGAGAATCAGATCGGTCCCGAAGAAAAAATGATGGGTTCAACCGGCTCCCCATGGATTCCGCGTTTCAAAAAACCAGGTGGTTCTCCTGGGCAATCTTGCGAAAATCCGGATTTTTTTCAAACTGAAGTCTCAGGAATGAACGCCCCCCTTCGATGGCTTTGAGTAATGATTCCCGCTCCTCAGCCTCAAGTCGTCCATTGAGATTCACATCATGAAATCGCAGAACCGCGTACAGCAGATCCAGTTCAATGGCGGACAGAGAATCATTTCTGGAGACCACTCCGGAAAAACGTTCCACCAACTCCAGGCAGACCTCCATCTCCGCATCTTCCAATCGTGCATCCGCGTTAAAATCCATATAGTCGAGGATCCGATTCAGTACAGACAGCATCCGGGTATCCGGCTTGCGCAAACGCCCAACCAGGCGACGCACTCGCAAGCGCACCCGGGGTTCGGCAACCCGGGCGGGGCTTGGCGCAAAGCGACCGACAACTCCCCCCAGTTCCCGCTGACCGGAATCATCCAGGGAAAGCAACGACTTGTACAATCCGGGATCATCCTCACGACACCCATCAATAAAGGGTTTCGCCATGTTAATGAGGTTCAGGCTGTCTCTCTTCGACTCCATGATAATTCTCCATTTCAAGTATGTTTTTCCATGCTACACGACTTTCTTTCCCGTATCAAGGCGGATCAGCCCGGACGCTCTTTACGGTAACCAACTCCCGGATGACTTCCCCGCCAGGCTCCCGGCCGAATCCGGATATCTTGACACCACCGAAAGTCAGGCGATGGGCGATTTCACCAGGCCGTTAACATAAACAGAGCCGCGGATGGATAATTGGAGATTTCCTGTTGGGGAAAATTTTTGAACCCTCTGACCCATCGTCCGGTGACCGGGTTCACAGTTTCAATCGCCCTGCGACCTACGACTCAGAGTCTACTCAAGACAGAGTAATTCTTCAAGCGAATCCGGTCGTACGCTTCCTGTACGATGGTTAGAAGTTCACTCCCATTCCACCGCCCACCCGGGCGCCGCCGGAACGAAGGCTGCGGCCCGACCACTCAAAAGACGCCCCCCCATATCCAGCCGTCAGAAACAGGAAAAATCCTGATTTGTGGTGCCACTCCAGGTCCGCGCGCACCAGGAAACCCAGATAATTCCCACTGACCTGGTCAATTCTGCTGTTTTCCTCAACCCATGTCATCTGGGGCCCCGCTGTAATGAAGAAAGAAAAGTTCCGGCTCAGTTCCCCTGCCCAGCCTCCCCCCACAGCCAGAAATTTCTGGAACCCATTCACCTCTCGATCCACAACTGGAAGCGTGCCGCTGAAGGAAAACGATGCACCCGAAACCCAGGCAAACAAGTGGGAATGGATCCGAATCGCCAACCGCAATTCCGGCAGGGTATGCCAACGCCCATACGCAGTCACGAAGCGATTGTCCCCAGCGGCCATTTTGTTCACAGCCCCGTCAATCCGGAAATGGCGTGAACGCGGTGCCGCCCCCTTCCGGGCCACCCGTTTCCACTGCTTCAGAAATTCCTCCGTATAGGTTTCATCATCCTGAGTGGGTGGCCCGATCCGTGAAACCGCCTTACCCAGGAGTTCCCGGACCCGGGCAATGGGCTCCATGCGAAACCAGGCGACATATGCGATTTCAAGTAGAACACGCCCCTTGATCTCGTTGCTGACAGCCTCAACCATAGCCCGCTCCAGCAAACGTTGCGCCGCTACGGAGTCCATATCCCGGCTCAGCACCCCCTGGGCCTCCCGCAACAACTTTTTCGCCGCGTCATCATCCGGCGCGGCTTGCGCGATTCCAGCCATCAGGATAACGGCCATCACCCCAACCAGGATTCGATTCTTCATTGAGCCACTTCCACATAAGAAAGATTTGACGCACCCAGGTAGCGCGCGTCGGGTCCAAAACATTTCACATGGTAGGTATAGCTCTGCCCGGGGAGGACCCCTGAATCCAGCCAGACGTATTCTCCCTGCTGAAATTCATCTCCGGAAAGGCTTGCCTGCCTGCTCATTAGGCCGTTCTGATTGCGACGAAACAGAAAGCATCGCTCAACCGGCAGGGAACCGGAATCCACATTGATGGAGATCCGGACATATGGATAATACAGCATCCACCCTTCCGACATGAGTGCCTCGGCATGAACTTCCGCCTGAAAATGAGCCGAAAACCGCGTATACGCCTTGATACACACATTGGCATTGGCCACGGATTCAGTCAGATCTTTCCAGCGCGAACCATCCTGGCTGACAAAACTCTCTCCGGGCTCAGCCGTCGCGCTGGAAGAATACGATTCCACCGGATACTCCACGGGAATGGGATATCGGGTGCCGGGAGTCTGAAAATGAACCGCCACGGAAAATCGTTCTCCGGTTTCCAGCGGGATGTCCCGTTCAAGCGGAACGGTGACAAATCCGGCGTCCTCGTGACGCCCCACCTGTTGGAGAACCAGTTCTCCAGACCCGGGGTCAGGGCCATTCAAGTGCCGCATCACACGGATTGTGTACAGGGAATCCGAATCCATGAGATAAAATCCCACCGCTCCCAGAGGGTCGGCTTCCGTGGCGGTAAAGACGTTTGCTCCCCACGCCCTCGTTGAGACGCCCCCCAGAAGGGAGATCACTCCCAGCGGGTCATATTGATACACCTTTGAGTAATTTCCCGGTGAAGCGAACTCCGTCACACCCATACGGGGACAGAGGCTCGTATCGTAATAGGAAACGTAGAAATACCCTCCTTCCGCCCACTCGTGCCCCCAGCTGTTGCGCAGGATAAAAGCCCCGTTTCCAGGAGGGACATCCAGGAAACGAAACCGATCAAAATCATCGTTCCAGCCCACCACCACCAACCCGTGGTTGGCGTTGAAAGGCCCTGAGTAGTAATGCGCCGCCCCCCTGGAGTTGAAGCTCATGGTGTCATAGAAGAGACTGGCGTATATCGGGCCTTTTTCCATGATGAATCGTTTAACCATTTCGTTATCCAGCGGATCCGTTCTTCGCGGAAAAAACGTCATCCCCTGGAGGTGCTTCATCACGGGAAGGATCTCTTTCCCCTGGAAATTTTGATCCCCATAGGGCAGATCGGATTCCAGAACAGGTCCGGACCATCGAAGCAGGTACGCCGCGTTCATCTGCCAGTTCCCGCCCTCGAACTGATCTCCATAGGGCTTGCTTTCAAATCCATGAAACCGGTAAATATGCCATTCGGAAAAATCCCAGTTCTCAGTGGGGAGTAATGATGCTTCCAGCATCCCCATGGTGGCAAAAGCCTGGCAGGCGGGATATCCATTCTGATCCCGGATACCGGGTAATCGATCCGTATCCCTCCAATCAAAATACCGGGGAAGTGGCTGAAGGGAAGGGAGAGGCCGCAGGTGTGACAGATCCATCGGGGACGGCGACGGCATGGACAGAGCCCCGACCCGGGCCGCATGGGGATTTGCAACAGGGGGCAACTTCCGCTGATGAAGGGTAAATTCCCTGCTCAACGGAGCCAGTTGCCACTCCGGCTCGTCGGCCATCAGGGTCACGGAAAAAAGTACCAGAATGAGTGCAATCAGTAACAAGCGAATACGAGACATGATTTCCTCCGGTATACACTGGGTAATACGGATATCCGGAACACGGGGTTGACCCACCCGCCGGATATCCGGCTATTCAGCGTTCCACGCCATCGCGGGCAGGAACGCCCGAAGTGAAATAATGGCGGACCTCACGCATCTCCGTGATCAGGTCCGCAACGGCCATGATCTCCGGAGGCGCATATCTCCCCGTCAGAATCAGTTCAATGTTTTCCGGGCGCGTACGGATCAGATTCAGTACAGGCTCCGGGTCAAGGATACC
Organism: uncultured Clostridia bacterium; assembly: GCA_964449545.1. Lineage (GTDB taxonomy): Bacteria > Acidobacteriota > Aminicenantia > UBA2199 > UBA2199 > UBA876. Next base: position 7,332 of record CAYVBC010000020.1, read on the forward strand.
GAAATGCAATGTCACATTGATCTCGTCCATGACAATGACTTGATATCGGCCACCCCTCATGGCTGAATCAACCGCCGCAAGGCCCTCCTGGGCAGCCTCACGCTCTTCCTTTTTAACTTCCGTACCGGAAGAATGGAATTCTTCGAGACCGAACTGTTCCATCTTGATCAGCCCGGACAGGTGTTCTCGGACCGCACCCAGTTCACCATAATGCTGTTTTTTCATGAACTGGGCAAAGTAGGTTCGGAAGCCATGCCCCGCGGCACGCACCGCCAGCCCGAGGGCAGCGGTGGTTTTCCCTTTTCCGTTGCCCGTGTACACATGAACATAGCCTCTTTGACTCACGAGGACCGTCCTTCCGCCTGCAGCGTGTTGCGGTTTGTCATTTTCATGGAGTACACCGACGAAACCCCCGGTTCATTCATGCTGATTCCGTAGATGAAATCCGCCTCCTCCATGGTCTTGAAGTTGTGCGTGATAATCAGAAATTGAGTCTTGTCCTTCAACTTATGCAGAAATTTCAGGAAACGTTGAATATTGGCTTCATCCAGGGAGGCATCCACTTCATCAAACACGCAGAATGGAGAGGGCTTGTATTCAAACAACGCGAAGAGAAAAGCCAGGGAGGTGAGTGTTTTCTCTCCACCCGACAGCAGGCGAAGGCTCTGCAGTTTCTTGCCCGGGGGTTGGGCTCGGATTTCAAGCCCGGATTCGAGCAGATCATCCGGATCAGACAGGGACATTTCCGCTTCACCGCCATCAAAGAGGATTTGAAAATTCTTCAGAAAATTCCCCTTGATCTCAGTAAAGGCTGCCATGAAACTATCTCGTGATTCCGCGTCAATTTTCTGAATCGCTTCATTTAAATCATGGATCGACTGCAACACATCTTCTCTCTGACTGATCAGGAACTCATGTTCCTTGAAGAGCAGCTCATATTCTGATTCAGCGGAAAAATTCAGTCGGTTGCTTTCCCTCATCCGCGTCATGCGCAGATTCACCGCATCCGCCTCTTCCTGAAGAGTTTCAATTGCGGTATCCGCCCAATCCGGATCCGGAACAAGGTCCTCCAGATCTGAATTAAGTTCTTGAAAGGCGATGTCCTGCAGCTGCGTCATATCCTTTCTGTGTGAAGAGACATCCACTTCAAGATTTCCCCGCTCTTCGCGAACCTCCTCCTGCTCTTTACGGATCGACTCCAGTTCACGGGTATGCTCCCGAAGGCGGGATGAGAGAACCTGAAATTCCGCCTCCTGTTCATGAATGTTCTTTTCCAGCTCTTCACGACTTTTTTCCCGGATGTCCGCTTCGTGACGCAACTCCGTCACCTTCTGCGCCGATTCCGACATCTCTTTTTTCTGCCGCTCCGATTCCGCCCCATCCGCATCCCGTTTCCTCTCCATTTTTTTCAGCGTTTCCCGGATGCGATGGGCATCAGCCTGAAATGACTTCAAACGCTCCGAAAGCAGTCGAACCTGATTGTCCGCCTGCAACGATTCCTTTTCCACCCGGCTGATTTCAGCCGAGAGGATTTTTTCCTTTTCCGCTGCTTCTTCCCGAGCCTGGCGTTCTTCCCTGATCCGTTTATCCAGCTCTTCCCGTTGAGCGTCAACGGATTCAAACTCCCCTTTCAAAACCGTGAGTTCATCCCCCAGCAGAGCAATCTCCCCACGGGTACGCTCCATCCTCTCCAGGCCGGATTCCCGGCCTTTCTGAAGCGTTTCCAGGCGGGTCTTCCAGAGGGTTACTTCAGACCGGGCAATCTGGAATTTCTCTTCCAACACGGCCCGTTTCTCCCGGCATTCATTCAGAAGCGTCTGCGCATCCCCGCATTTTGCCTTCAGTCGCCTGGAGGTCTCCTCACATTTCTTGAGCCGGGTCCGGGCATGACGAACTTCACTGATCACGTCCAGAATTCCTTTTTCCCGATTCCGAATCAGAACGCCTTCGCGGGTGATCACAATGCCGTCTTCCGTAACGACACTGATCCCAAACTTCTCAAAAAGGCGAATCCCATCCTCAAGGCTTCGAACCAGCACACCATCCCGAAGGGTTTCCTTGAAGTCAGCCGAGGAAACCGTGAACCGATCTTTGATTCTGGCCACCACTCCGGGGTCTTCACAGAGGGCATCGGACACGGAGTCATCAGACCTTCTCTTCAGCAGTACGCGACGCTTTCCACTGCGCAGCGCATCCCTGTTCTCAACCAGTAAGGACGCGGACATCTCCTCTGAATAAAAATTCTCCAGCCACAGGTGAGCAGACGGGTCCGCCTGGATCAGATCATGAAGTACACCGACAACGGGGACTTCAGGTTCATCACCCTGCTCTCCACCCAGTTTTATACGGATCTTCTCATACCGCTCAATCTGCTTCTCCAGATCGCGGATCTCTCCGGAGGCATCCTTCTCCTCCTGGCTCAACCGCTCCAGGTTGGCTCGGGCCTCGTCCAGCCGTTTGGTTTCCTTCTCCAGCGCTTCACGGCCCGCCTTTTCCCTTTGGGAAACAGCTTGCAGCTGGTCCTGTGCTTCCTGAATCTCTCTTTCATTGAGTTGTTCTTCCAGTTCGGTGAGGAATCGACCCTTGGTTTCAATCTCATTGTCCAGTCTTCCCATCCGCTTATCCATTTCCCGGATATGGTTCTGGACGCGGGCCGATTCATTCTGCAATTGAAAAAATCGGTCACGGGAATCCGCGGAACGGGAACCATCCTCACGAAGACGGGTCTTCAGATCTTCCAGCCGAGACAGGATGATATCACCATCACTCCTGGTTTCAGCAAGTTGCGCCTCCAGTTTCTCGATCTCGCCGGCGGCCTTCCGTTCTCCCTCTTTCAGGAGTTTTTCCTCGGACCGCGCGGCCTCGACCTGGTTCCGCAACGCCTCAATCCGCTCCCCGAGAAAATGGCTGCGCTGTTCCATCTTATCCGCATCGTTGCGCAGTTCCTGGGCGTTTCGTTTTACATCAAACACCCGCTGCTGATTCTGTTTAAGCTCTCGGTCCAGTTTCCAACGGGCTTCCTCGTCAATTCTCGATTCCTTTTCACGCCGGGATATCTCCGCGGACAGTGACTTCCCCCGATCCAGTAACGTCTCAAGACGATTCCTGGCCTCGGAGAATGAATTCTTCAGCTCCTCCTGACGCCGATGCAACAGGGTTTTCAACACAATTTCCCGTCTCTCTTTGATCTCCCTGTACCTGCGAACATAGTTTACCTGGTTGTTCAGGTCCTTGAGCCGCGATTCTTTATCCGCCCCCAGAACCTCAAGATTTTCAAGGTTCTGCTCCGCCACCAGCAGCTTCTGCGCGGCTTCCTTTTTCCTGTCGAGGTATTGCAGAATCCCCGCCGCCTCTTCGATCAGCAATCTTTTCTCACTGGGTTTCAAAGAGATCAGCTTATCAATGCTGCCCTGTTCGAAGATAAAGTACTTCCGCTCACCCAGCTGCATCTCGTACAGAGCGTCCTGAATGTCACGATTACGACAGTATTTCTCATTCAGGATATACTTGCTTTCTCCGGTACGGAAAAAGCGTCGAGCGATATATGTCTGTTCCTCGCCACGCCTGAAATAAGCCCCGACTTCAGCCAATCCCAATGGTTTGAGATGAACACTGCCGTTGAATATCAGGTCTTCATTCACCTCTCCACGCAGGTTCTTGATCCGCTGTTCCCCCAGAACCCAGAAGATGGAATCCACAATATTGCTTTTCCCGCAACCGTTGGGACCCACCACCGCGGTGATTCCCTGATGAAGACGGATCACCGTCTTTTCCGGGAAGGACTTAAACCCCTGCAACTCAATCTTTTCCAGGTAGATATTCATTGTGAATTATCGATAAAATAGCATAATCCAAGCAGGAAGACAATCAGAGAGGCGGCGCACAACAGCCAACCATTTCCAGCGCCTTTTCCACAAGACGGTCAACCGCTTGATCCGAGGAAACCTTCTCCAGCAGGCGCCCATGGCTGAAAATAAACCCCCGGGAACGGGAAAACGCCAGCCCCAGGTCCGCTTCCCTTGCTTCTCCCGGGCCATTCACCTCGCATCCCATGATGGCAATGGTAAAAGATGTAGCGGTTCGGACGGATTTAAGCCGTTCCTTTACCTCCTCCACCATGGGAATAAGATCCACGGAGGTGCGGGCACAGGTGGGGCAGGAGATCACATCAATAGTCCCCGAATTCACCCCGATGGATGTCAATATGGCACGGGCGGCTCTCACCTCTTCCGTGGGGTCCGCCGTCAGGCTGACCCGGATGGTGTTTCCAATACCATCCAGCAAGAGGCTCCCGATTCCCACAGCCGATTTGATCAACCCTTCCGGCCCGGACCCGGCTTCCGTGACACCCAGGTGAATCGGATACGGGCATGCGCCGTGAACCAGTCGGTTCGCATCCACGGTTTCACGAACACTGGATGACTTGACGGACACTTTGATCCGGGAAAACCCCCGGTCTTCAAAAAAGTGGACATGATCCATCAGAGAGTGGACCAGACGTTCGTGCCTGGGAGCCGATCCATCCCGATGACGTTTTTCCATTGATCCGGCATTCACACCGATACGAATCGGAATTTTCCTGGCTTCAGCTTCCCGGATCACCGGTTCAAGACGGCTGCGCGCACCGATGTTTCCGGGATTGATTCTCAGCCCCTGTGCACCCGCGACAATCGCCTGCACCGCGAGTTCCGCATCAAAGTGAACATCCGCGATAACGGGCAGTGGTGAGCCGGATACAATCCGCTTGAAGGCCTCCAGTACCCGAGCTTCAGGTACCGCGACCCGGACAATATCACATCCTGCCGCGGCAAGACGACGAATCTGGTCCAGAGTGGCCTTTTCATCAGCCGTATCGGTATTGGTCATGGACTGGATGGAGATGGGGTGATCTCCCCCGATTCCCACTGATCCAACAAATATTTCCCGCCGCATAATCTTATTATACCAGATCCGGCGGGATTATAAGCCGGATTTGTATTCGTCAATAACGGCTTGAACCGTGCCGCCTGTTAAGACGGAAACAACCTTGATTTCAGCAGCATCAAATATTTGTAATGCCTTCGGTCCGGGATTTCCGGTAAGCACTACAGAGACATTCTTTTCCGACATAAGCTGCGCGGACTGCACGCCTGCGCCCCCGCCCGCCGTGGCGTTGGGATTTTTGAGGGACTCATATTTCATCGTATCAATATCGTAAATAATGAAATAACTGCAGCGTCCGAATTTCGGATCCACTTTGCCGTCAAGACTCGGGCCTTCAGATGTAATTGCAATAATCATTTTTCTTCTCCTATATTCAAAACATATCTTTTACCGTTTCCCAGATCGATGTAATTGCCTCAAATGCAGGCCCTTTTTTGTGTTCAATAATGGTCTTTCCTGCCATAAGGGCATCGTTTACATTGCGATCAAATGGAATCTTGCCGATAACTTGAGATTGGTACTTTTCACATATCTCTTCAATCCTGGAAACTTGTTCTTCATTGAGATCAGCCTTGTTAATGATTACCCGGGTTGGGATCCCGAAGTGCCGGGTCAGCTGGAATACTCTTTCCATGTCATGGACCCCTGATGTTGTCGGCTCGGTGATGATCAAAACCACATCCGTGCCTGATATAGAGGCAATAACAGGACAACCGGTTCCAGGAGGGCCATCGGCAAGTATCCTCTTCATTCTGAGACTCTTTGCAAGTCTTGCCGCATTTTTACGCACTTCGCTCACGAGCCTTCCGGAGTTTTCTTCGGCAATGCCGAGGCGGGCGTGTACCATGGGACCGTAATCAGTGGCGGAAACGTACCACTGCCCATTGACCTTGGCCTCACTTGAGATGGCATTAACCGGGCAGACAATGGGGCATAATCCGCATCCCTCACATGCGAGCGGGTCAATTCGGCATGTCTTTTCCTGTTTGCTGTTGGCCGGTCCGTCAAATCGAATGGCATTAAAATGACAGGCATCAAGACAGAGACCGCAGGCCGTGCATTTATCCGCATCCACAATCGCTTCAATGCCGCCGGAAAAATCATGCTTTTCGATAATCACCGGCCTGATCAACAAATGCATATCCGCCGCGTCCACATCATTATCGGAGATAACCTTGGAATTCGCCAGTTGCGAAAATGACGCGGAGATTGTTGTCTTGCCGGTGCCACCCTTTCCACTGATAATGGTGATTTCCCTGAAATTTTCGGCATCCCCGACAGGGAAGTCCTGTACAGTGGTTTCGCCAGCCGTGAACACATCCTGTTTCGGCGGCAGCGGCAATTCCGATGTGGGCAGTTCCTTGATCTTCTCATATATCGAGAGCATCGTTGTATTCAATTCCGGATGTTCCTTTACGAGAATGCCGCCGGATGAATAAGTGACTGCATAATCACGCTTAAATGGAATCCGTCCGATGATGGGGATGCCTGTTTGTTCGGCGTATTCCGCAATGATGGCATCATCGCCGTCGGACCGGTTAATCAGTATCCCTGTCGGCAATTTCTGCTGCAGCGTCAAACCCACGGCAAGCTTCAGGTCATTCAAGCCAAAAGGTGTCGGCTCCGTAACGAGCACGGCTACATCCGCGTTCCCGGTCGCTTCAACAACGGGACAGGCCGTTCCCGGAGACGCATCGATGATATTGATCACTTGCGGATCAATGAGGGTTTTAACGGCACGTACAACATCGGGCGCCAACGCCTCGCCGATATTCAGCAGGCCATGAGCGAAAAAAAACTCTCCTTGATTGTCAGACTGGATTTTCCCGATTTTCACGGGCTTTTCCGATAGTGCCCCCTCGGGACAGACATACGAACAGACTCCACATGAATGGCAGAGTTCATTGAAAATGATCACCTTTTTTTTCACTACCGCGATTGCATTGTAGTGGCAGGCCTCAGCGCATTTTCCACAGCCGGTGCATTTTTCCGGGCTAAGTGACGGTTTCAATGCAGTGACGGGCTTTTCTTCGTTAAACTCCGGATTGACAAAAAGGTGGTCATTGGGTTCTTCCACATCGCAGTCAAGCAGCCGGACCCGTTCGCCTGTATTGGAAAGGGCATAAGCAAGATTTACTGCAAACGTGGTTTTCCCCGTACCGCCTTTCCCACTGGCTATTGTTATTATCATGAAGCAATGTCTCCTTTTGAACTTCATAAATTTGATTGCCATCATCCATACAAAAATCAATGACAATTCTATTCCGTTCCAGAACCTCTATTTATAATGTCATTTTTAACGTGTTGTATGCATTAACCAACAGGAAAATCCCGTTATCCCAAGGGTTTATTCTAGGCCTGCGAAAGCATGGTGTCAAAAAAATTTGCCTCGGAACAACAGCGATTTGCAAAGGGATCACCAAACTTGATATCCCCCTTGGACAAACCGCCTCTTTATTCTTTCTTCCTTACCGCCTATTCCCCTTCTTCCCATCCCTCTCCAACTCCTCTACTTCTTTTTTCTCTCCAACTTTCCAACTCTCCTTTCTCTCCAACTTTTTTTTGAGCATAACGCAGGCGATGTGC
>CAYVBC010000021.1:0-8762 GCA_964449545.1 uncultured Clostridia bacterium
GAGGGGGAGGAGAAGACCCGGATCAAAAAGATCGAATTGCTGATCCGGGATGCCTTGAAAAACAGGAAATTCGATGAACCCATATACTACTACGCGGCCATGATGGACCACCTACTGCCCGAATCCATCGGGAAAATTCTTCACGGGGCCCTGGGGGAATTTTGCCCGGAGCTCCCGGCCGGAATGTTCTACCTCCGCCTTGGAGAAGAATGGAATAAACTGTTGTAGGAATTTATTCCATCCGTTTCGCCTGAGCAAGTCGGATCGGGCGATCTTGGGAGAATCTGGACAAGGGACCCAGGACGAATGGTGAAAACGGGTTGAAGAGTAGAATGGACGGGCGAAGGCGGCCTGTAAGCCGGATTCTGTCGAGGAGAACCATTTATCTGGCAACGCCGTTGCCGACGCGCTCAAGCAGCTAACCCGGGGATATCGGTCGGGAAAACCTCAAGCATCCCTTGTTTAGCCTTGCTCCGGATGGGGTTTGCCTCAGTCCCCGGCGTCACCGACGGGGACGGTGAGCTCTTACCTCACCTTTTCACCGTTACCCGCTGAGCGGGCAGTCTATTCTCTGTGGCACTTTCCGTATTCACCGCCACTGCGGTGAACCGTTCCCGTTAGGAACCATCCTTCCCTGTGGAGTCCGGACTTTCCTCCTCCCGGGGATGCGACGCATCACCGGTCGGCGGTTCTCCAGCCGCCTTCGCTCCATCCGGGATGATTATACCAAATTGATCGAGCTTTTTATACAGGTTGCTCCGGGGAATGGAAATCTCCCGCGCGGTACGCGAGATATTGAAGTCGAAACGCTTGAGTTTATGGAGCAGGAAGTGTTTCTCCGTCTGGTGTTTGAAGTCCCGCCACAGGCGAATGTGAGAGAAACGGAACTCGTCCTCCTTGTCATTCTGACGCATCTCCTCGGGCAGATCTTTGAGGAAGATGGTCTTGCCTTCCGTCAGGATGAGGAGGCGCTCCACCAGGTTGCGGAGCTCCCGGACATTCCCCTTCCAGGGATAGGCGGTGAAGGCCTCGATAACAGCGGGGTCAAAGTTTCTGCGCTTGTAGTTGTTTTCTTCAGAGAAGTATTCCACAAAATGGTTGACCAGAAGGGGGATATCTTCCACACGCTGTCTCAGGGCGGGTGAGAAGACGGGAACCACATTGAGTCGGAAGAAGAGATCTTCCCGGAATTCTCCATCCTGGATCTTCCGCTTCAGCTCCTGATTTGTGGCCGCGATGACACGGACATCGACTTTTTTGATTTCCGCGCTTCCAACTCGCTGAATTTCGCCCTCTTCCAAAACGCGGAGAACCTTGGCCTGGGCCTTGAGGCTGAGGTCACCGATTTCGTCCAGGAAAATGGTACCCCGATGCGCGCTTTCGAATTTTCCGGTTTTTTTCTCGTAGGCGCCGGTGAAGGATCCCTTTTCGTGTCCGAAGAGTTCGCTTTCGATCAGTTCTTCCGGTATCGCCGCGCAATTCACCTGCACGAAGGGTCGATTTGAGCGCCGGGAGCTGAAATGGAGGCGCCGGGCGATCAACTCTTTGCCTGTACCGCTTTCCCCGGTGATCAATACCGTGGACTGGGTGCGGGCCACCTTGTCGATCAGTTGCTTGAGTTTAGCCATGGGGGGGGAGGTACCGATCAGGTTGTATTTTCTTTCCGTTATGGTCCTGAGCGTCACATTTTCCCGTCTCAGCCGGGCTTTTTCCGAGGCATTGCGCACCGTCAGGATCAGTTTTTCCCTGGAAATGGGTTTTTCCAGAAAATCAAACGCCCCAAGGCGCGAGGCCTCCATGGCCTCCTCGATGCCTGAATGTCCGGAAATCATGATGATCTCAGTGATCGGCTCCATGGCTTTCATGGATTTCAATACCTGGATTCCGTCAAAACCGGGCATCTTGACATCCAGTAAGACGATATCCGGAAGGGTATTTTTAAACATCTCCAGTCCGTCCAATCCGGATGACGCGGTTTCCACGTGGTATTCCTCATAGGTAAGGACCATCTTGACGGATTCCAGGATGTTTTTTTCATCATCAATGACCAGAATTTTGGTGTTGTCCATTTGTCTTTTTATAGCAGATGCCCCACGGCAATTCAATGCCGGGTGGTTCGTTTCGTGTTGACAAGGGTTCCGTTTACGCTACAATGGAATCAGGAGGATCTTGAAATGCGGGAATGGCTCTGTCGCTTTCTGCTGGTTCTGTTCATGATTCCCACGGGCCTCAGGGCTGCGGATGTATCCATCCGGGGAATGGCCCAATCGTGGATTTCCTACGCGGAGGTCTCCAATCAATATGGATATGAACTTGGATTCGTGGTCCGTCGTCTGCGCTTGAATCCATATGGAACCTTTGGCGAAAAATTTTCCTGGAGTGTTGGCGTGGGTTGGGATGAGGGGATTGCCCGCCTGCTGGATGCCTACCTGGATTACCGGGTCAGCGATACATTTTCACTGCGCATCGGACAATTCCCCGTGCCCGGTGCCCGGTCCGGGGAACTAACCGACTCCGGGGACCTTGATTTTGTGGAACGGGCCGCGGTGACATCCAAGTGGGGAGATTACAGCCGCATGCTGGCATTCAGATCCATCGGATTACAGGTCAGCGGACGCCTGATGAAGGGACGGGTGAAGTACGCCGTGATGCTGGCGAATCCGCGGACCCTGCAGGTGTTTTCTCCCTCCATCAAGGATCCCTTCATCATCAATGTTCAGAACTACGGCCTTGCCGTCTGGGGGAACCTGGAAGTCTTTCCCATAGACGGGCTGAGTTTCGGTGCGTTTTACGGGAGTGGTTATGAGGACGACACCCACTACAAACGGGATTCCTATGGCGCCCACCTCTATTTCATGTATCAAAACTGGAAAGCGAAGATAGAGTATATTGCCGGCCAGAATGAGATCCCCGCGGGAACCACTCCCTATGATGGGGTATATGCCGTGCTGGGACGGCGGTTTGGAAAAATGGAAGCCTTGATCCGTTATGGATTTTACTCGCCCATTGCCGATACGGTGAACAAGGACGGGGTCAAGAAGTTCAACAACATTACGCTGGGGATCAACATGTTTGTCAATGAGCATGTCAAACTTCAGGCCAACTACGTGGTCCGCGATGAAATCATGGCCGAAGGATTCAACGACTACGAAAACAACATTTTCTATTTCTGCTGCCAGTACCGATTCTAACCCTCGAACTCTCGCCAACCGGATCTCTTCCTCAATAGACCGCCTCCCTGATTGGTATTTAATTGCAGATTTCAGAGGATTCCGAAACCAATTCAGAAAAAAGTTGACAAATTCTAAAATTGGTATTAATATATTTATGTAATCGTTACAAATTAAGGAGGATGATTATGGAAGAAAGAATTCCGTTAATTGGCGAAAAATTTCCTGAAATGAAAGTCGCAACAACCCATGGAGTTAGAAATCTGCCCGGTGATTACAAGGGCAAGTGGCTGATCCTGTTCAGCCACCCGGGGGATTTTACCCCTGTGTGTACCACGGAGTTTATCGCTTTTCAGAAGCGTTACCCCGAATTTCGCAAGCTCAACACCGAACTGCTGGGATTGAGCGTGGACCAGGTTCACTCCCATATCAAATGGATGGACTGGATCCGTGACAACATGAACGTGGAAATAGAATTTCCCATTATCGCTGATACCGGTTCGGTGTCGCGCCGGCTGGGGTTCATTCATGGTAACTCCAACGCCACGGTGCGTGCGGTATTCTTTATCGATCCCACGGGAACCGTGCGGGCCATCCTGTACTATCCCGCGGAATTGGGGCGAAATCTGGACGAGATCCTGCGCATGATCCGGGCGTTTCAGGTTGCGGATGAGCACAAGGTCGCCATGCCGGCCAACTGGCCCAACAATGAGATATTCGGCGATGATGTGATCGTACCACCCGCGTCCACGGTGGAGGATGCGAAGAAGAGGCTTGCGGATAAATCCATTACCTGCAAGGACTGGTGGTTGTGTTATAAAAAGGTATAGGTGACCATCGGGAGCGGGGAATACCCCGCTCCCGTTTTTTCCTGGAGGATGAAATGGGTGACCAAAAAAACATTGCACCGGATAAAACGCAGGAGCTGCTGGTTTCCAAGAGCATTAAGCCTTCTGTTCAGCGTCTTCGTGTACTTTCATTTATCCTGAATTCACCGGTTCATCCCTCGGCTGAAAACATCTTCCAGGCACTTAAACCGGATATCCCCACGCTGTCGAGGACCACGGTATACAACACCTTGAACCTGCTGGTGGAGAAGGGATTGTTGATCCCCCTGACCATTTCGGAACATGAAACCCGGTATGACTGCAATACAGATCATGCTCATTCCCATTTTTTCTGTAATACCTGCGGCAGGATTATCGATATTCACCAGGCACCTTCCTGCGTGGCCGGGCAGGAGGTTGAGGGTCACCTGGTATCCAATGTACGCCTCTACCTGACGGGAACCTGCAGGGATTGTCGAAATCAATAGATCCGCCTCCGGGTCCGCGGGGAAGGGCCGGGTTATTTTGCAGTTTTGAGCAGAAAATCACGGATCCGGGTCATTGCCTGTCCCCGGTGAGAGACCCGGTTCTTCTCTTCACTGCTGATCTGGGCGAATGACCGATTCAGCTCCGGGTGATAGAATACGGGGTCGTATCCGAATCCCCTATTTCCACGCGCGGCTTTCAGGATCTCCCCGTTGACCCTCCCCTGGCATTCAAAAAGAATTTTGCCATCCATGGCCACTACGCCGGCAGTGAAAAAGAAAGCGACCCGGTTCGCCCGGCCGGTGAGCCGGTAAAGAAGATGTTCCAAGTTCTCCCTGTCCGTTGCATTGGGACCCGCGTAACGGGAGGAGCGGACTCCCGGCTCTCCATTCAGAACCGGTACCACAAGGCCTGAATCCTCGGCCACAACGAAAATTCCTTTCGCTTTAAGGCTGTAATATTTTGCCTTGATGCGGGCGTTTTCCTGAAACGTGTCGCCTGTTTCAGCCGGCGGATCCATGGGAGGGAAGTGGCCGAGTGAAAGAATTTCCGTTTCCGGGATCCACCCACTGAGAAGAGAGCGGAATTCACGAAGTTTCCCTTTGTTTGTGGTGGCCAGAAGGAATCGTCCTGGCTGGAGGTGAGACGTGTTTGACATGATAAAGCGTCAGAGGGTATCGTTGATGACCTTGTGAACCCCTTCCATTTCAAGCACGGATTCGAGGAATCGGCGGTGTTTGGTATCCGAAGCCCTGAGAAGGGCCTCCAGTTCATATCCTTTGCCTGTTTTCTGCAGATCAAGGGTAATGGAATGGAGACCGAATTCATGGATGACTTTCTTGATGTCGATCAGCAGGCCGGGGTTCTCATCCATGAGAAAACGGTAGACGGAGATGCGATCCCCAGTGGAGATCCGGTGTGACAGGCCGCGGAAAAGGATCAGGATTACCATCACGCAGGCCGTGACCATGAAAGCGAGAAAATAGCGGCCGACGCCGATGGTGAAACCGATGGCGGAAACGGTCCATATGGTGGCCGCCGTAGTCAGTCCGTGCACCGCGAAGCGAGCCTGGATAATGGCGCCGGCACCGATAAATCCCACTCCGGTAACGATCTGTGCGGCGACACGGCCCGGATCCGCCCCGGCTACGCCCCGGGCCAACTCAATCGACAGCGCGGTAAACAACGCCGACCCGATGGCAATGAGTGTGTTGGTGCGGAATCCGGCTCCCTTGTGTGAAGCTTCCCGCTCCAGACCGATAATCCCGCCCAGAAGCGCCGCCAGAATGATTTTTAACAGGATATGAGTATCCATGGGTTCACCGCAACAGATATGCCAATCCGAACAACAGGGCCAGAAAAAGCGTGTACAGCGCGAAATAGGGGTTTTTGAGCAATTTTTCCGGCTCTTCAGCCCCATCCGGATCCTGCAGGGATTTCCGCATGAACATGGCCAGGTAAATCAGGATGAAGGGGATGCTGTAGAGAAAAAGGATCCATCCCTGTTGAAGGACAAAAAGAGCGAACATGGAGATAAAGATCACGCCGTTCAGGGTCATAAACACCACAAGCGATCCCTGGGAATATCGCTTTATGGAAAGACGATATCCAGCGGACTCCGCGGCCGTAAGGAATTTCTTTTCAGCCACCCGCTTGCCCACCATGAGAAAGTTCCCGAATGCCCACCAGGAAACCAGCAGGGCGACGGGGGCAAAGGGGACTGAAAAAACGTACCAACCGATCAGAAACCGGATGGGATTGTTCGCGGATTCAATGGTTGAATCCAGAAAGGGAATGTCTTTTACCCGTACGGGGGGGACATTGTACACCAGTCCGGCAATCAGGAGCGCGGCCAGACTGAAATTGAAGTTTCGGCTGAAAAAAACCATGCCCAGGCTCAGGGAAACCGCTACCATGAGCGCATAGAAGACCATCAGGATGACGCGGCTGATTTCCCCATTCACCAGAGGGCGGTTTTTTTTAGTGGGGTGAAAGGCGTCGAATGGCGCATCGGCAATTTCGTTGATGATGTAATTCGCCGTGGAGACAATCCAGGTTAACAGGAATGCCAGAATCAGCAGGATCCCCATGCGGGGAATGGATCCGGCTGCGGCGTGCTGAGAAGGATGCAGAACCAGGGCGGCCATGAATCCGGGAATGATGGCCACGCTGCGGGGCCAGCGGTCCAACCTCAGGGCCTCAAGGTAGTGTTTACAGTTTGCGTGCATATATCTCCCAGGAATCGAACAGGTGAAGAGTACAGTTTATCCGTTTCAATCCGCGTTGTAAAGTTTTGCTGCGTCCCAGGGAGGGAAGAAGCCGCGTGACCAGGTAAAACAGGGAGAAGTGCCAGGCATATCGCCGCCAGCTGACGATTTCCAGGCCCAGTGATTCCATCAGTACACGCAGGGATGGACGGGAGAAAAAGTTTATGTGAGCGGTGCGGAAGTGCCACCAGTGACGCCCGGTCACCCTGGCGGCCAGGCTGCGGATATCCGGTGTGACGATGACCAGGATCCCATCTTTTTCCAGGCGTTGTGTGATGGATCTCAGGGCGGGAAGTGGATCCGTCAGGTGTTCGATCAGGTCCAGGCAGGTGATGACCTGGTAGGTTTCATTCTCCTCCAGGTCATCCACCGTACCGGCCATCAGGTTCAGTCCGTACCGTTCGCGTGCTTCCTCTACCAGTGTCCGGGAGGGTTCAACCCCCGCGACACTGTATCCCCGGTCCTGTGCCAGTTTCATGAAAATGCCGCTGGCCGCACCCACATCCAGCATTCGCGCGCCCGGAGCCAGCAGAGCGTCCAGTCGTTTGAGGATGACGGCGAAGTTACGGCTACGCCCCTCCGCTTCCTTGCCGTATTCCCGATCATCCAGCCGGCTGTAGAATGCTTCGATAAACTGCGCTCCGGGGACGGGGTTGGCAAAAACGAAACAGCACTCCCCGCAGCGATCAAAGGACCAGAGTGAGCCATAGCGATTGTCCGTAATGCGGAAATCCGCGGGAGAAAGTGTTGCCGGATCCACGGTTCCACGCCGGAAATTCCGGATGTTTTCAGATCCACAGAGGGGGCAGCGATTCAGAGAGGTCATTTCCATTCAGAGAATATATCACATTCGTTGCCTGTGATAAATGCCGGAAGCCTTAAAACTTCTGTAGAGAAACAGTTCAACGCGCCCTCCCGGGATTGCATTGTGGGTTTGTCATCAGATACAATGAAATCATGAACTCCATGGATTCCTACCCATTTCAGGGAAAAAAAGTACTGGTTCGCGTAGACTTCAATGTTCCACTGGACAATGATCGGCGCATCACCGATGACACCCGGATCGTGACGGCAATCCCCACTCTGCGGAAAATTCTGTCGGAAAATGGCGCCGTGATCCTCATGACCCACCTGGGGCGACCGAAAGGAAAGGTGGACGCGAACCTGTCACTCCGCCATATTCTCGCGCATGTTTCCGGCCTGCTGGAGCGGGAAATCCGCTTCGCTCCCGATTGCGTTGGACCTGAAGCCCGGCGTATGGCTGAAGCACTGAAGCCCGGAGAGGTGCTCCTGCTGGAGAACCTCCGGTTTCACGCGGAGGAAACTGCGGGTGATGAAGATTTCGCGAAGAGCCTGGCTGAGCTGGGGGACACCTATATCAATGATGCGTTCGGCACCGCTCATCGCGCCCACGCATCCACCTTCACCATTGCCCGTTTTTTTCCGAATGACAAGATGTTCGGATATCTGGTGGAGAGTGAGATCCAGCAGATCGACAAGGTCCTGAAAAATGCATCCCACCCCTTTACCGCGATTCTGGGGGGATCCAAGGTATCGACGAAGATCGGGATTATCGAAGCCCTGATGCACAAGGTGGACAACCTGGTGATCGGCGGTGGAATCGCTTTTACATTCGCCCGGGCCATGGGCGGCCGGATCGGGGACTCTATCGTGGAGGAAGAGTTCGTTGAAGTCGCGGAACGGATTATCGCCTCAGCGGACAAGCATCATGTCAAACTCTTTCTTCCCGGAGACTGCATCATCGCGGACTCGTTTTCCAACGATGCGGAGATCGAACATTGCCATATTACAGAGGTACCGGACGGATGGATGGGCCTGGACATCGGCGTCAAGACCGTGGAGGAATTTTCCCGGGTGATCGAGAATTCAGCCACCATCCTCTGGAATGGTCCCATGGGCGCATTTGAAATGAACCACTTTGCCAATGGTACCCTCCGTGTCGCCCTGGCTGTGGCGCGTGCCACGGACAAGGGCGCCTTTTCCCTGGTGGG
>CAYVBC010000021.1:8862-14729 GCA_964449545.1 uncultured Clostridia bacterium
GGAGGCGGTGTGGCCTATACCTTCGCGAAGGCCATGGGCGGAGAAGTGGGCGGATCGCTGGTTGAGGAGGACTATCTGGATGTGGCACGGGATATCATTGAGGCGGCCGGTCGTCTGGGAGTTCATCTGGAACTCCCCGTCGATTGCGTCACAGCGGATCGCTTTGACAATGATGCGTCCATTGAACACGCGGAAATCCATGATATTCCTCCCGGAAGAATCGGGCTGGATATCGGCGTCAAAACGGTTGAATCCTTCACCCGGCTGATTGAAGCTTCACGAACCATCCTGTGGAACGGCCCGCTGGGCGTGTTTGAACTGCCCCATTTTTCAAACGGTACGTTGCGTGTCGCCCTGGCTGTGGCGCGTGCCACGGACAAGGGCGCCTTTTCCCTGGTGGGTGGGGGGGACTCCATCGCCGCGGTCAAACGCTACAGCCTGGCACATAAGATCAGTTACATCTCCACCGCGGGTGGCGCGCTGCTCGAATACATTGAGGGAAAGGAACTGCCCAGCCTGAGAGCCATCCGCGGAGTGGAATAACTAATTTTCTGATATTGAAAACCTGTGGGGATTGTGATAGCGTGAACTTTCAAGGAGGGTATCATGTCACTCAAAATAGCCATCAATGGATTCGGCCGCATCGGCCGTAATTTTTTTCGTGCCAGTCTCGAGAACGATGAAATCGATATCGTGGCCATCAATGACCTGACCTCGGCCGCCACCCTGGCTCACCTGCTCAAATACGACAGTGTGTTCGGCAAGTTTCACCTTCCCGTTGAAACGAAGGAAGGGTATCTGAAGGCCGGAAACGAAGCCGCCCGGGTATTCTCCGAGCGGGATCCCCGCAACCTGCCCTGGAAAGAACTGGGCGTGGATGTCGTGGTGGAAGCCACCGGCGCGTTCCGGAAACGCCCGGACGCCGCGCTTCACCTGGAAGCGGGCGCCCGCAAGGTGATCATCTCAGCACCGGCCACTGATCCGGATCTGACCATGGTCATGGGTGTCAATGACGGTGATTATCTGCCCGGAAAGCATCACATCATCTCCAATGCTTCCTGCACCACCAACTGCGTGGCGCCGGTGGCAAAGGTTCTCCACGACGGTTACGGGATTGTGGAAGGCAATATGACGACCATTCACTCCTATACCAATGATCAGCGGATTCTGGATCTGCCGCATTCAGATCTTCGTCGGGCCCGTGCCGCTGCGGTGAATATTATTCCAACCACCACCGGAGCGGCGAAAGCCGTGGGCCTGGTTATACCGGACCTGGCGGGCCGGATTACGGGAAGCGCCGTTCGGGTTCCCACTCCCGATGTATCCCTCGTGGACCTGGTGGTGACCCTGAAAAAGGATGTGGAACTGGAAGCCCTTAAGAATGATTTCCGTTCCGCCGCGGCGGGATCCCTGAAGGGTGTTCTCGATTACACCGAGGAGCCCATTGTCTCCACGGATCTGATCGGGAATCCTTTTTCCTCCATTGTGGACGGACAGTTCGTGACCGTCATCGGACCCCGCATGGTCAAGATTCTTTCGTGGTATGACAACGAATGGGCGTATTCTTGCCGTATTCGTGACCTTATCCTGTTGATGGCCTCTCGCTGGTCATGAAGAAACGATCCATTTCGGAACTGGATGTCCGTGGGCGTATGGTTTTCCTGCGTGTGGACTTCAATGTTCCCCTGGGGGATGATGGCAGGATAACCGACTTGACCCGGATCCGGTCTGCCATACCGACCCTGGAACACCTGGTTTTTTCCGGTGCCAAGGTGGTGTGCGCGTCTCACATGGGTCGGCCCGGTGGCCGGGTGCAGCATGATCTCTCCATGGATCCCGTGGCCCGACGTCTCTCTCAGATGCTCGAACGTCCGATTCTGTTTAACGGATTGACCCTGGGCGATGAGGTGGAGGCGGAGAAGAAGCGGATGAAGGAGGGAGATGTACTGCTCCTGGAAAACCTCCGTTTCCACCCGGGAGAGAAGGGCAATGACCCTCAATTCGCCGACCGGTTGTCCTCCGGAATGGAAATTTACTGCAACGATGCCTTTGCAACCTGCCATCGCAGTCATGCCTCCATCGTGTCCGTTCCCGCGAAGTGTTCCCGTGCCGTTGCCGGTTTCCTGGTGAAAACCGAGATCGATCAGCTGAGCCCCGTGTTGGCCTCAGATTTTCCCGACGGGGTGCTGTTGATCGGAGGGGCCAAGGTGTCCGACAAGATTCCCCTGTTGCGCAACCTGCTGGGGAAAACGGGAACCGTCCTGATCGGTGGCCGTATCGCGTACACCTTCATGGCGGCCCGCGGCGATGATGTGGGCGCTTCTGAGATCGAAGAGGAGATGATGGATGCGTGCCGCGACATAATGGCTGAGGCTGAGAGGCGTGGAATCCGAATCCTTTTCCCCGTGGATCACGTGGCTGCGGTGACGGCCTCTCCCAACGTAACCGTACGCATGATCAGTCGGGGAGAAACCATCCCCGCGAACATGATGGGACTGGATATCGGCCCCCGTACCGTGGAAAAGTATATCAAGGTGCTGAAAAAAGCCCCGTTGGTGGTGTGGAACGGGCCCATGGGAATGTTTGAGTATGATACATTCTCGGCCGGAACCATTGAACTGGCCCGGGCACTGGCCGACACGGACGCTACTGTGGTTGTGGGTGGGGGAGACACGGTCGCCGCCATTCATCGAGCCGGAGTGGCGGAACATATCACGCATCTCTCCACGGGAGGCGGTGCCGCGCTTGCATTCTTAAGCGGTGAGCCGCTCCCCGGATTGGATGTGCTTGAGGAGGTGACACCATGATGCCGCAGCGAAAGATCCTGATAGCTGGGAACTGGAAAATGTACAAGACTGTGGCGGAAGGGGTGGATTTCATCCGAACCCTGGAGAACCGGATTGATCCACCTGAGTATGTGGAGGTGGCCCTTTTCCCGCCTTTCGTGGCCTTGGAAACGATGCGTCATGAGGCATCCTTGGTACGCCTGGGTGCCCAGAATGTGGCTGCCGAAGTGGAGGGAGCGTTTACGGGCGAAATATCCGCTCACATGCTCAGTGATCTCGTGGATATGGTACTGGTGGGGCACTCGGAACGCCGGCACATATTCGGTGAGGGTGATGAACTGCTTAATCGGAAGCTCCACCAGGTGCTTGATCACCAATTGACTCCCATCCTCTGCGTTGGAGAAACGCTTGAAGAACGGGAAGCGGACCGTACACTGGAACGGATCCGTTCTCAGGTGGAGGCCGGGCTTGCCGGAGTGGACAGGGATGCGTCCGCGCGGGTGATCGTGGCCTATGAGCCCGTCTGGGCCATTGGAACGGGGCGCACCGCTTCGCCGGAACAGGCCCAGGAGGTTCACGCGGCCATCCGGGAAATGCTGTCCGCAAGGATCGCGAATCCCAATGCCGTCAGAATTCTCTACGGTGGCTCCGTGAAGCCGGAAAACAGCGTGGCTCTCCTCTCTCAGCCGGACATTGACGGTGCGTTGATCGGTGGCGCATCCTTGCGCGTGGAGGCCTTTTCTGCTATAATTCAAAACGCATTCCAGCCGAACCCGGCGTAGGAGGTTATCTTGGAAGGGTTTGTTCTATTTCTACTGATTGTCGTGTCCCTGCTGTTGAACGTCGTGGTCCTGCTGCAGAGTGGCAAGAGTGCGGACCTGGCCGGTGCGTTTGGCGGTTACGGCAGCCAGTCGACCTTCGGTCCCCGAGGGTCCGCAAGTTTTATCTCCAAGCTGACCACAATCCTGGCTGTGCTGTTCATGGTGTTGACTCTTCTGCTGATGATTATCTCTTCAAGGGATTCCTCAACCCGATCTGTCCTGGGACCTGAAAAGGAACAGCCGGCGGCCACGCAGACGCAGCCCGCGGAAAAAACTCCGCCTCCCGCCGTGCCTGCTGAAGAGAAGACTCCTGCTCCTGCTGGGAGCACGGATCCGAAAACGAACTGATATTCATACATCGCCTGCCGAGGTGGTGGAACTGGTAGACACGCAAGCTTGAGGTGCTTGTGGGCGAGAGCCTGTAGGGGTTCGAATCCCCTCCTCGGCATTTTCATGGAGAGGTGCGAGAGCGGCTGAATCGGGCTGCCTGCTAAGCAGTTGTCCTGGTCAACGGGACCGTGGGTTCGAATCCCACCCTCTCCGCCATTTCCCCGCATTCAATTTAATCCCGGTGGGATGAGAACCCACGATAGCTCCGGGTTC
The DNA here is from genome assembly GCA_964449545.1 of uncultured Clostridia bacterium. Taxonomy (GTDB): domain Bacteria; phylum Acidobacteriota; class Aminicenantia; order UBA2199; family UBA2199; genus UBA876. The sequence goes on from CAYVBC010000021.1 coordinate 13,073, forward strand.
GCGAGTCGCCCTTGTTACGAGGTCCACGCCTTTGGCGGGCGAAACAGCAGCCACACCTCAAGGGTTCCCATGGCGTATAGACATGGGGGTAAGACCGAGCCCATTGTCCGCCCGGCATATTTTAAATTTTCCATTGAAAGCTATTGAATTGACCTGCCTCCGGGATTACACTATGCGGTCCGGATCACATCGCTTCCATTTGTGAGGAACGCATTGTTTCAACGGCTCCTCAATGAGAAGGAAGCGGCTTGCGGATCCATATTCCATTGGACATTTTGCCAGTGAAAGGAGACTGTCGCCATGAAGAAAATGAAGCGGAAAAATTCCTGTTGCAGTTCGGTGATTGCGTTTTTCCTGATGGGATGTTTTGCTCTGATTGGATCGTTGCCCGGGCAGGAGGACATGGAAAACAGCCGGGATCACTCCCTGTTCTCACGGATGAGCAATTTCTACATTGAACATTACGAAAAGAACTTTGATCTCGTGGAATTCAGCTATACGGTAAATGATGAGGAGAAGGAGATGACGGTGGAAGGGAACATGACCCGCATCGCCTACCAGATCAAGGAAGGCGTAACGCCGCCGTCGCCCTATCAGATCGTAAAAAATCACGTGGATGCCGTTAAGGGCCTCGACGTGGAGTTTTTTGAAAAAAGCCGGGACAGGGCGGTGATGAAAATAATCAAGGATAACCGGGAAGCCTGGGTAATTCTGCAGGTCTACAATGGTGGTGAGTCGTACGGATTGACCGTGGTGCAGGTGGGTGACATGCAACAGGAAGTGACCGCCGGAAACCTGATGCAGGAGTTGGAAAAAAAGGGTCGGGTGGCGATTTACATTCATTTCGCCACCGATAGCGCCGAGCTGGACGGCAAAAGCGCCCCGGTGATCGCGGAGATCGTGAGCCTTCTGCGGGAGAATCCGGCTCTGAAGGTGAACATCGAAGGCCATACGGACTCAAGTGGAGATGCAGATAACAATTTGAAGCTGTCCGCGCAACGGGCCGCAGCGGTGATGGACGCCCTGGTGGATGCCGGAATAGCAAAACCGCGACTGACGGCACAGGGATTCGGGGCTTCGCGTCCGGTTGCGGACAACGACAGTGAAGCGGGCCGGGCCAAGAATCGCAGGGTGGAACTGGTCAAGCAATAAATTCGCGTTCGGGCTCCGGTAATGGGAAGGTGGGCGTAATAGGCCGGCCACGGCTCGCCCGCGGTGTAGAGATGAAGGGTATCTCCTGATCGGGAAAGGTTCACCTTTCCCTGACGAAGGATCCTCTGGCTCTGTATTCGGGTGGAATCGGGTGTGAATGAGGCAAAAAAGAGGACAGGCGTAAATTTTGCTGACTTTGTTCCCTTCCGGTCGGTCCGCAGGGGTTCACCAGGGGCTCATCCCCCGGACGAATCCACTGAAGGCTGCAGTAAACATCCGATTTCGGTGGTTCCGATGAGGTTGGGGAATGCCGTGATGGTGTGATGAGATGGATTGTGACGCGATCTCCGGGAGTTATGGTGATGCCCATCGCTGGGAGTGCTGTGATGCGAAGATGGGATCGGTGATGGATTGCCTTTCATCACAAGGTCTCTTAGATCTCTCATCACGAATTCTCCCAAGTACCATCACGATTTAAATTTAGTGCTCCATCACAAATCTTTTT
>CAYVBC010000022.1:0-14323 GCA_964449545.1 uncultured Clostridia bacterium
TGGAACGTCGCGGAGATCAGGTATATCTGGTGCAGTATCTGGACGACACATTGAGGTACGTGGCACCTCTTCTGGACGTGAAGGCGAATTTCATACTTCAGGAATTCCCTTTTCCCCTGGTTCAGAAGGAGATCCGCATTCTCCGGACTCCGATGAAACCCGCCCGGACCGTTTCCCAATACGATGAACAATCCGGTGTTTTTGTGGTCAGCGCGTCCTTCGCCGCCGCATCCGGCAGACTGGTGGTGAACCTGAAGTTTCTGCAATCCGATGTCCGGGCACATTATCGGCATGTCCGTTCCACGCGGGTCAACCTGATGATCCTTGTGGCCCTGGCGCTGTTGCTGATCTGGATGTCCCGGTTCCATGGTGTGGGCGCGGACCTGCTGAAAGTTGTTGTTTCCCTGGGGTTTGCCATCCGTGGCGCCATGTGGCTCGCGCCTGTGGGCCAAGGTACCATTTTTATTCAACCTGCCGGATTTCCGATGGGATCAATCTTTTCAATACTGGTCCTGTGTCTCTGGCTGTATCTTCCCGTGCACTTTCTGTTCCGGCGGATCCGGAATCCCTTCATGGCCGTAATTCTTGCCCATCTGATCCTGGTGGGTGGAATCCTGCTGGCTCAGAATCTGCTCTCAAGCGCCTCTTTCTATTTCGGGGTTTTTTTGTTCAACCCGGCGTTTCTGGCGCTGCTGCTGATCGTTTTTACCCTCCACATTCTTCCATTCATGGGACTGCGGAACATGGATTTCCCCCGAGGCCTGCGTCCCATTCTCTTCCTGTTTGGATTGCAGGCGGCAACGGTGACCTGTGTCTGGGTGTTCCATCCATCCGCGGCGGTATGGGTGCTGATCGCTTCGTCCGCTGTCCCCGTCATATTGCTTCTGAGGCCTGGAATTCCACGACGGGTACTGGTACTGGGGCTGCTGGCCCTTTCAATCTCCTCCATGACCGCGTCCCGTTCCGAAGCCAACAAACGTGAGTTCATCAGCGGGAATCTGCGACATGTTTTTCTGAACCAGGGGAACTATGCCAAGCTCATTGCCCGGGAGATCGTCCATGAAATGAACCTGGCTGGAGATGACCTGACACTCTTCTTCAGACCGGAAGGCGAATCACTCCTGCGGGATCTCTGGAGAAACAGTCTGGCGGCCAAAGAGAGCATCCCGTCCGGGATCTACGTGTTGTCCAGGGACCTGACCCTGATGAATGAATTTTCACACCAGATTCCCTATGTGCCTGTCAAGCGAAGCCGCTTTTTCCCCGTGTGGGCATTGGAGGACTCCCGGGCATTCCTGTTCGGGCGAGAAATTTCCCTGGCACAGGCAACCATCGCCGTTTATGATGCGGGCAAGTTGCTTGGACACCTGGTCATCCAGGTATTGAATTCTCCTGAATTGATTCTCAGGCAGCGGGATGAGCACAATATCTTCGCCCTGGATCCGAGATTGGGCCGCATGCCCATGAACTACATCATCCTGAACAGTGAAATGGAAATTATTGATAATCCCGGACGCGTCAATGTCCGGGATGTGGGGGACCTGTTCCGCAACACCGGGGGCTGGGTCCGCTTCTCTCACAATGACGCGCCATTTTCAGGGTATGTGTTTCCCGGCGGCAGCCATCGCACCATGATCTATTACCGGGTGGCATCTCCCATCCATCGTCTGGCGGGTTGGATCCGGATACTCCTGTTCTGCTTCCTGATATCACTGATCCCCGACCTGCGAGATCTCCGTCTCCATCCCTGGAAACGATTTTTCAACTCGTTTTCGGTGCGGGTTTTCGCCATATTAATGCTCATCGCGTTGTTGACCGGGGTCGTTTTCTCCATATTTTCATTGAATTTTTATCGCCGCTCCATGAACCTGGAGCATATGAGCAGTACCTATCAGCAGGGACGGATGGCCCGTAACGTGGTGGACAACTTCATGGGCGAGGGAAGTGAGATCACCCAGAACCAGGTGTTTTTTCTGTCGCGCATGATCGGTGGCGATGTGACGGTTTTTCAGGATGGGGAGAGGGAATTTACCTCGGATATCCGGCAGATCCTGCGGGGAAGAGTTCCGGAACACCTGGATTCACAGGTCCTGGAACTGCTGAACCTGCGAAATCAGAGATTCGTTGTTCATGATCACAGGGATTACAACACCCTGTACTTCCGCAATGGGAAGACGATTTTCCAGTTGGATTTCCCCGTTGCCTGGTCCGGTATGCCCGGAGGGGGATCGTACGCGAATTTCGTAACGGTCATGATCTTTTTCCTGGGAATTATCGGATTTGCGGTAGCCCTGTTTTTCCGGGATCGGATACTGGCCCCCATCCAGGCCATGAATCGGGGCATGTCGGAAGTGGAAATGGGGATGCTCCCGCTGTTCAAGGAGCTTCCACGTGAGCATGAGCTTCAAACCCTCTACCAGGGATTCAATGCCATGATCCGGGGGATTCAGGCCCAGAAACGCAATATTTCAGAAATATCGCGCATGAAAACCCTTGTCAACCTGGGTCGGAGAGTGGCCCATGAAGTCAAAAATCCACTGACACCCATCAAACTTTCCGCGGAACAGATCCAGCGATCCCTGCAGGACAAACGTGAGGATTACGAGAAAACCATTCACAAGTCCGTCGCATTCATCATCGCGGAAGTGGAACACCTGCGCAAAGTCTCATTCGGGTTTCTGGATCTTTCACGTCTGGATGCCGTGGAGGATCGTGATTTCAACCTGCCGGAACTCCTCCGCGAGGAGGTGGTTCATTTCAGGCAGGTTTACCCCCTGATCCGTTTTTCCGTATTCGCCGCGCCGGAAGATTTTTCAGTGAGGCTGGATCCGGTGAAAATCCGCCAGATGACGAAGAATATCCTCTCCAACGCGGTGGAAGCCATGGGCGAAGAGGGTGGAGATGTCTCGGTTCGAGTGGAGAAAACGGGGGATGTGGTGCAACTGGTTTTTCAGGACAACGGTATGGGGATGACCGCGGAGGCCAGAGAACGGATATTCGATATGGGCTATTCCACAAAGGACAGTGGAACCGGCCTGGGTATGTTTATCATCCAGCGGATTGTGGAACTGCATGGTGGGCATGTGAACCTGAAGTCCAGCCCGGAGAAAGGCACTGAAATCTTGATCGAGCTTCCCGTGGAGACCCGGAGCCATGAACCGCTCACCTGAAGCGTCCCGGCTGCGCCGTCCCCCCGTATTGCGAAACGGTGACCGGATCGGTGTGTTTCTGCCCTCATCGCCGATTCGCGAACCCTTTCGGACCCGGGGATTGGATGCCTTGCGTGAAATGGGATATGTTCCCGTTGAAGTACCGGATATCCTCAGCCATGGGGGATTTGTGGCTAAATCGCCGGCTGTGGTGATCCGGGAGATGGAGACCTTTTTTGACGATGACCGGATTCAGGCTCTGTGGGCGGCGAGAGGCGGATATGGCGCCAATCTTCTCTGTACCGCTTTGAACCGGTTGAATATTCAGTCTCCGAAAATCGTGATCGGTTCATCCGACGTGTCTGCCCTGCTCTGGAATCTCATGGATCGACATGAAATGGTGGTTTTCTTCGGACCCATGGCCTACGCGTCTCTGGCCAGTGGGAGGGTGGACCACTCTCAATTGCAGGGGCTGCTGTCCGGCGTATCTCCATGTCCGGAGTTTTCCGGCGATGTCTGGATTCCGGGCCGCGCCACGGGGCGGTTGACCGGTGGCTGTCTCTCCACACTGGTTTCTCTGATCGGGACGCCCTTTTTCCCGGTTATCCGTGACCGGATTCTGCTGCTGGAGGATGTGAACGAACGCCCGTATCGTCTCCATCGCATGTTCTGGCAGCTGATGGAAAGTGGATTGATGCAGGGGGTCCGTGGTGTGGTTCTGGGGGAGTTCCCTGAATGTTTTTCCCATCCGGGAGAAGAGGAACATCTGGCCACGCAGCTCACACTCCTCCTGCGCCCCCTGGGGATTCCGGTGATCGCCGGCCTGCCGTTGGGCCATTCCGCCGTTACCCGAACCGTTCCCATGGGTGTCAAGGCCGAACTGTTCGCTTCCGGTGAGCGCCCCGTATTAAAAATCCTCGAGCCGGGAACCCGGGATCCCGGCGAAAAGAGGTGATTCTCTCCGGAAACGGAATCCCCTTGTCGTGTCAGCCGGAATCACACAGCCGGTTTTGGCAACCACGGGGTGGTATGTTAGACTACCTTTTCGGATTCGAATTCTGTGATGAGAACATGCCGGTAAAGAGTGGAAAGACAACCGTGACACAACGAGGAGCAGGAATACCATGAAGGTTTTCATGAGCGGAATTGCCGGCACGGGTATGAGTTCGCTGGCTGGACTGTTCTGTGCCCGGGGGGATCAGGTATCCGGTTCCGACACTGCTTTTTACCCCCCGGTGGGAACGATCCTCAACAACCTTCCCGCCCGGTTGCACAGGGGATTCAACGCAGCTCAGATTCCCGGGGATGTGGATTTATGCGTGATCGGGAATATCATCTCCCGGGGAAATCCCGAGGCGGAATTCATTCTGGATCATCGCCTTCCTTACGCTTCGATGCCACAGGCACTGTATGATCACTTTATTCGCGGTCGGTCCTCCATCGTGGTGGCCGGAGCCCATGGTAAAACCACGATTACCGCGTTCATCGCTTTTCTGCTCCACCACGCCGGGCTGGACCCCGGGTATTTCGTGGGTGGAAAGCCAATTGATTTTTCCACTGGTTTTCAAATTGGTGGAGGGGACTTTTTTGTCAGTGAGGGGGATGAATACGAAACGGCGTTCTTTGACCGATCTTCAAAATTCCTCAAGTACCATCCGGATATACTGGTTTTGTCAGCCTGTGAATACGATCATCTGGATTTTTTCCCCACGGAAAACGCGTATGAATCCGCGTTCCGCAATGTCATCAATCAGGTGCCTTCCAATGGCCTGATTGTCAGCAGCATGGATTTCGCAATGAATCGGGAGATCTCCACAGCGGCTTTCACCCCCCTGCGCGGGTATGGAGCCGATGCCGGAGATTTCAGGATTATGGACGTGGAGGAGCAGGGAGAGGAGGGATTCTGCTTCCTGTTGCAGTCCGATACCATCCGCCTGCCGGTTCAGTCTCCCATGGCGGGCTCTTATAATGCATGGAACCTTTCCGCCGGTATCCTTGTGGGATTGCATCTCGGAATCCCTGAAGAAAAGATCCTGGAAGCGGCTTCCGCTTTCCACGGCGTGGAACGGAGACTCCGGCGGATACGAACCCTTGGCGCGACGCGTATTTATGAAGATTATGCCCACCACCCCACTGCCTTGGGCAAGATGCTTGCCAGTATGCGTCAGCGGTTCCCCACGGATCGTCTGATATGCATACTGGAGCCCCGCAGTTGGAGCATGCGGCGAAATGATTTCCAGGACCGCCTTACCATAAGCCTGGCACAGGCCGATGACGTGTGGATCCGCCGGACCTCCCCGGGGGGAAAGATCCCTTCGGAAATGCGGCTGGACGAAGACCGCTTGGCAACAGAGCTTCAGGACCGGGGTACGGATGCCCGGGTTGCCGAAGATGAGGGAGAAATCCAACGGTGGATCCGTATGCAGGATATGGAGCGACCCACGGTAATGGTGGTGGCGTCAAATGGTTCTTTCGGTGGCCTTCCGGATTGGTTGAAAACATTTGAAGTCCGGGAGTTGACAGGGGATGTTTGATGAAGATTGATATTCTTGCGGAGAACAGTGAAGATGTTCAGGTGGGGCTCAGGGGCGTTCTGGATCGGGATGGTTCCCGAAAGCTGGAGGAATTCCTGCTGGGAAGGAGCGGATTGCACGCAATCCGGCTGGTTATGGATTTCACCGCTGTGGATTTTATCGGACTTTCCGCCATTGTCCTATTATCCAGATTCGCAGAGGAGATGAATCCCCGGGGTGGGGAGATGGTTTTCAAGAACCTGTCACCCTTGCTGCGAAAAATGTTGGAGTCGGTTCCGGATTCGTCCCGCTGGAGTGTGCAAAACCCCGATTAAGACAAGGAAAAGCCTGATCCTGAAAGTTGAAACACCCCTCCGCTTATGATAGAGTAAAACCATGGATAACATACTGTACACCCTGTTGCCACAGGCGGCTCCGCAACAGAATAATCTACTGAGAATGGTTTTCAAGGCATCTCCTTTCGGGAAGATGATTCTTCTGATCCTGGTGGGATTCTCCATGATTTCATGGGCCATCATTATCTTTAAAATGCTGGAATATGGCAGAGCCCGCAAAATGTCGGAACGCTTCATGGAATACTTTCGCCGCACCAAGAATTTTTCCGAAATCCAGAAGTTTGCCGGAACGATGCCCCGCAACCCGCTTTCGGAGGTTTTTCGCAATGGGTACCGTGAACTGTCCCACCAGCTTGCTCCCGGGCGATCCGGGGAAGAGATGGATATGGATAGTATTCAACGCGCCCTCATGCGATCTTCCTCCAATCAGATCACACGCCTGGAGCGTCTGAATGGATTCCTGGCCACCACCGCGGCGGTAACTCCTTTTATCGGTCTCCTGGGTACTGTCTGGGGCATCATGACCGCTTTTCATGAGATCGGTATGCAGATGAACGCCAACCTCGCAACGGTAGCTCCGGGAATTGCCGAAGCCCTCGTGGCAACCGCAATGGGGCTGTTTGCGGCGATCCCCGCGGTAATCTTTTATAACTGGCTTCTGAGTCGGTTGAAAATGTTGATCGCGGCTATGGAGGAGTTCATCATGGAGTTCCTCAATGCCAGCAGGAAGCTGAAATAATGCAGTTGCAGCCGAACGGAAGGCTTCGTCCCAACCTGTCGGAGATCAACGTTACTCCCCTGGTGGATGTCATGCTGGTGTTGCTGATCATCTTCATGATTACGGCGCCCATGATGCAATCCGGGATCAACGTCAATCTTCCGGCGGCGGAAACCCGGGCCCGCCCGAGTTCGGGGGGGCTGGTTCTGACGGTTACCAAGGACAGGTACATTTACATGGAGGATCGGAACGTCAACCTCTACCTTCTGGAATCACGGATCCGAAGTCATTTTACGGGTCGTGAAAAAAAGGTGGTGTTCATCAAGGCCGATAAAGATGTCCCCTATGGGTATGTGATTTCCGTTCTCGATGTCATTAAGCGGGCGGGTGTGGAAACCGTGGGAATGATCGTAGATAAGAAAGAAGAAAAATGAAGTTTCGAATGGCGCTGGTCCTCTCCATGGTCCTGCACGCGTCATTGTTCCTTATGGTCATGATCGTTCCGGAGATGGATACCACAAACGGAACAACCTACTACGTCGATTTGATCCAGCTTTCCGGTAACGGCTCTCCGGGAAGCGGATCACCGCCTCCCGCATCCTCCGGGAAAACCGATTCCCCGAACACGGCCCCGCAGACCGCGGATGCTTCCCTTGTGGAAGAGAAGGTGGGGACGATGAAGGACCTGGCGGTTAAAAAGGCACCGGAAACCAAGATGCGCTATCCGGATAAAAAAAGCCGCAATCCCTGGCAACCTCAGCCGAAACCGCTGGTAACGGTTACCCGGAAGAAGAGGGGAGAGCGAAGGCAATCCGCTCAGGTGTCGCGGAAACCGGCCGGGAGTGGAGCCGGAGGGGTTCTCAGCACGGGACTTTCCGGCACGGGCGGCGGCGGTGGGGGAACGGGCTCCGGTACTTTTCCGTATTCATACTACGTGCAGGCACTTCGCGACCGGATTTCCGGTTCATGGTACCGCTCACTGGTCAGCCCGGGATTGCGGGGGAAGCACGTTTCCACGGTTTATTTCCGAATTGGTCGCCGGGGGAGGATCCAGGGGCTCAAGGTGGAAAAAAGCAGTGGCGTGGATGCCCTGGACCTGTCCGCTCGAAGGGCTGTGGAAAACGCATCTCCCTTTCCTCCCTTACCGGATGATTTTCCATATTCTTACCTGGTGGTTCACTTTGAATTCGAATGGGTGAAAAAATGATAAAATTCAGACAATTGGTCGTTATGGGAATCCTGATGGCGATGCCGCTGGCTGCTCAGCAGGAGATCCGTGTCCGAATCAGCGAGGGAGTCGCCATGGTACCCGTGGCGTTTCCGGCCGTCACATTCAACGCTTCCACTTCGGTGCGGGAGACGGAGGTCCTGAAGGAGGTGGATGAAACCCTCTGGGCGGACCTGTCGTTCTCCCGTGTATTCCGTATGGTTCCAAGGGAGCACTACGGTTATATCCGGGCGTTTGACCCACGGAATATCGTATTCAGGGACTGGGAGTCGATCCAGGCAAATATCCTGATTTCCTGTCAGGTTGAGATGGCTGAGAAGTCACGGGTCATCATGTCCTTCAAGGTGTATGATGTTCGAAACGGAGGGCGGTTTATTTTCGGGCGTAACTTCGGCGGAAAGCGGGAGTTTACGCGACTGATCGCTCACCGCGCGGCGGATGAGTTGATGAAGCAGTTCGGGGAGACACCGATATTCACATCGAAGCTGATATTCGTGTCCAGCAGAGATGGAAACGACGAAATCTACCTGATGGATTACGATGGAGCGCGACAGCGCCGGATCACCATCAACAGCTACATGGACCTTCTTCCCAGCTGGAGTCGGGATCATGAAAAAATTCTCTATACTTCATACCGGAAAAACAACCCGGACCTGATGATGCTTCACCTGTACACCGGGAAGACGGAATCTATCTCAACACGGATGGCAAATTATTCGGCCGACTGGTCTCCCGAGGGAAACCGGGTCGTATACACGTCAACGAAAAGCGGGAATGCTGAAATATACGTACGTGAGATGGATACCGGCAGGGAAAGACGTCTGACCTTCAACCGGGTGATTGATACCACTCCCAACTGGAGTCCCAACGGCAGAGAGATCGCGTTTACCTCCGCCCGGACCGGCACTCCGCAGATTTACATCATGGATGCGGAGGGCACCAATGTGCGGCGGATTACGACGGAAGGGAATTACCATGATTCTCCCGAGTGGTCCCCTGATGGATTGAGGATCCTCTTCGTCTCCCGGATTGAGAATCGTTTTGATATATACGTGTACCATATCAAGTCGAATACTTTCTCAAAATTAACGGAGAATTCCGGTCGGAATGAAAATCCCACCTGGTCTCCGGATGGACGACATATCGCGTTTGCATCCAATCGAAGCGGACGTTACCATATATACGTCATGGATTACGATGGAGCGAACGTGAAACGAATTACCCGTTCAGGCCAGAATAAAATGCCAAAGTGGCAAAAATTTGCAACCCGGCGGTTTGACAATTAATCTTGCGTATACTATAAAGTAACCCTGATTAAGGAGGAGATTTCATGAAAAAATTACTGACCGTGTTTGTATTGTGCTTCGCAATGATCACCTTCTTCAATGGTTGTAAGAAGGAAGTCCAGACTGAACCGGAACCCCAGCCTGTTGTGGAGAAAGTGGAAGAACCCGCCCCCCAGCCCGTACAGCCCCAGTTGACTGAAGAACAGATCTTCATGCAGAAGAGTCTGGATCAGGTTAATCAGGAAGGGCACTTGAAGATGATCCATTTTGACTTTGACAAGTACTTCATCCGCGAAGACATGAAGCCTATCCTCCAGAAAAACAACGAGTGGCTCCTGAATCACGCGAGTGTTGAAATTGTAGTGGAAGGCCATTGTGATGAACGGGGAACCGTGGAATACAACATGGCTCTGGGCGAAAAGCGCGCCGAATCGGCCATGAAGTACCTCGAATCCCTGGGCGTGCCCACGGAGCGGATGCGAGTTGTTTCCTATGGAAAAAACAGTCCTCTCGTAAAGGGAATGGACGAAGATGCGCACTTCATGAACCGTCGCTGTGAATTCAAAGTAACGAAAAAGTAACCTGAACCGCGGAACAATGAAAAAAAGCCTGGTTCTTTTTCTCGGATTTGTTTTTCTACTGAGCGGAAGAGTTCTCCCGGTCAAAAAGGATACCAAACTCCTGCTGGATGAAATTCAGAAACTATCACAGCGTATTCAAACTCTGACCGAGGACGTGACCGCGGTGAAAAAACAGCTGCGGATCATGGAAGACAAACTCAATGCGTTGTCACGCAGCCAGGCTGATGATACCCAGAATCGTGAAAATGTGGTTCTGGGCCTTCAGTTTCTCAAGGAAGAGATCAACGAGTTAAAGAATAAGACCGCTGAAGTGATCGATCGCCTGAAGTCCGCTCCCCCGGCAATACCCAGTCCGGGGGGGGCTTCCGGCGCGGAAGACGTGGAAAACTCCGGTATTCAGTCTCCCGAAAACACGTATTACACGGCTTATTCGGATTACATGAAAAAGAATTACGAACTGGCCATTCAGGGGTTTCAACAGTTCCTGAACCTGTTCTCCCAGAATGCGTTGGCGGACAATTCCCTCTATTGGATCGGCGAGTGTCATTATTCCCAGAAACAGTATGAGGATGCGGTGAATACATTCAGCCGTTTGATCGAGTCCTATCCGGATGGAGACAAGATCGCAGCGGGTACGTTAAAAAAGGGATTCGCACTGATTGAAATGGGCCGTGAGAGTGAGGGGATCTCTGTTCTCAAACAGTTGATCACCCAGTTTCCTCTGTCCGAGGAAGCATCTCTGGCGCAGCAGAAAATCAGGGAGATCACCCAGTAAAAGCAGAGAGAGACTATGAGCCAAGTTAGAAGCATGAATCGTGTGATTCTGGTTGGTCGGGTTGGACGTGATCCTGAAATCACCCATATTCCAAGTATTGAGAAGGACGTGGCGAAATTCAGCCTCGCAACCTCCGAAGGTTTCATGGATAAAAGCAACCAGTGGAAGGAAACCACTGAATGGCACAACATCGTGGCTTGGCGTTTCCTTGCTCAGAAAACGGAGCGTAGCGTGAGTAAGGGGTGTTTGGTGCTGGTGGAAGGGAAGATCCAGACCCGGAAATGGCAGGACAAGGATGGTCAGGATAGAAAATCCACTGAAATTATTGCGGATAACATTGTTGTTCTTGACAAAGGCAATCGTGGCGGTGGTAGCGGTGGTGGGTCCCGCAATGGCCCGCCTCGTGAATCGGACACCCCTGAATCAAAGGAACCTCCGGTTCGCGACATCAATGAGTTCCCCTATGACGACAGTCAGAGTGACCCCTTCTGATCATGGCCTTCGTAAACTATAACAACAAGGAAATAACGGTAAAAATAGTTTATTACGGCCCTGCACTGAGTGGAAAAACCACCTGTCTGAGACACATATATGCAAGCCGTGGGGTGAAGAAGAAGGGGAAGCTGATCACCCTGGATACGGATGGAGATCGCACGCTGTTTTTTGATTTCCTGCCGCTGGAAATCGGAAAGCTCGGGGATTATTCAGTAAAGATTCAATTGTACACCGTACCCGGACAGGTGGCGTATGATACCACACGGAAACTGGTCCTTCAGGGAGCGGATGGTGTGGTGTTCGTCGCGGATTCCCAGGTTTCCATCCGGGAACAGAACATCGCGAGTTTCAAGAACCTGAAGCGGAACCTGGCTTTGAACAATATATCCTATTCTGAAGTTCCCATTATTCTTCAATACAACAAACGGGATCTGAAAGAGATTCTTCCCGTGGATGATTTGAACCGGGACCTGAACTCCGATAACAAACCTTTTTTCTCCACCGTGGCGACGGGGGGAGACAACATCCTTGAGTCCCTGCACACCATTATGCGGCTGGTGGTGATTTCATTAAAAAACCGGCTTTCCGTATTTCAGAAAGACAAGACCGTCATGTTTTCCCGTGATGAAATCACTTCTTCTTCTCCGGAAACGCCGGTCCCCAAAGCATTTTCCATGGAACCTAGCGATGATATGGATGTGGCCGACACCGAAGCCGAAGATATCTTTGAACTGGGAAACCCCCTGGAAAGCGGGGAAGCCTCCCTGGAGGAAGAAGACATCTTTGACTTGAGTGATGAGCAGCCCCTGCCTGAAGATTCTAAACCGTCCATAGAGGTTCCGGAGTTCAACAACGAGATCGAGGAAGCGGAACAATCTGCTAAACTGGATGAATCACGAAAGCCGGGGGGGGAGGATTCAACGGATTATTGGGATCAATCAGGTACCGATGGCGTGCATATTCGTGTAACGGAACCAAACCAGGAGATCCGGATTCCCATCACATTGAGTGTGCCGGCCGGGCAGGATGAAACAAAAATTCAGTTGAGGCTTGATATATCAGTAAAAAAAGAGTCATGAGCTGGTAACCCATGAAGCTTCGAGCTCTCCTGATCTGCCTTTTCTGCTCTTCTCTTTTTGCGGTGGATGGCGGTGTAGAGCCGCTGGTCAACGAAGTATCAGAAAAAATCTCCACATTTCTTTCGGCCAGATACCAGGCCGGTGCCGCGATCACCGCATTCGAAAACCATTCGGAATTATCGGATCTTGCGGCCCAGAAGTTTTACCAGGTGCTGGTTTCCCGCCTTGAAACCCGCAAAGAGTTCCGCTTTTCAGACCGTATGGTGGCTTTTTCCCATGGGCACGGACGCTTCGATCAGAGCCGGATCGAGGAGTTGGACTTTCTGATCGCTTTGAAAATGATTCGCTCCGGACCACGTGTGGGGGTGGGGATCACCATATTTTCCCGTGAACTTCACCGCATGATCGCAATTGATTACGCGGAAACTTTACTTTCCCAGGGCGCGGTCCGCTTTCTTGAGATGGGTGAACGGGCCTTCGCTTTAAACGGTTTTGAATCGGTCACCCGCATGGAGGTGAGTGACGACCTGCTGGACGTCGCCACCCTTGCCGAAGCGGAGGGGGAGGATCGCTACTATTTCATGAAGAAGGACAGTGTGGATATCTTCGCATTTCGTTCCCGACGATTGGTTCGACTTCTCACCCTGAAGATCGACTGGGGACGTCCCAAGTACCCCGCCAGGAAAGTGGAGGGGAAATTACTTGTATTCCGCAATGAAAACGGGACATGGCTGTCCGCCGCAATCAATACTTCACCCCGATCCCGACTGTTTTGCCGGGAACAGGGAAAGTGGAGGGAAGAACCGGGATTCAATTTTGCCCCGCTGAAAATGCTGCGGATCAATGACAGGAATTTTATTGCCGGTGCCCGATTTGCCACGGGCCGCAACCATTTTCGTGGCGGACTCCTCCTGATGCCAATGAACCAGGGGAAAGCCGACCCGGGCAATGTATACGAAAAGCCCCTTCCCGAGTCCCACGTGATTGATTTTACCGCAAAGGACAATCGACTTGCCGCTCTTCACCTGATTGACAGGTCGTATCGGTACCGGGTGTATACAACGGATTTCGAAAATTCCGTGGAGGATGAGCGATTGAGAGGCAGCGCTCTCGCGGCGTTACGCGATCAATGGGTTGCGGTATCCGACTACACAAGGGGAAAAGACCGGATATTCTTTTTTAACGTGGCGGATGGTGCCAGGCGCCAGGTGTATGAGGCCTCGTTTCCAAATATGGAGATCCGCTTCATTCGTGATGGATCGTGGGAAAAAGCACCCGGATTCTGGGTCTGTCTCGAAAAAATAGGGGGGACGCAGCACCTCCAGGCGGAATTGCAGTTCTGGCGTCCTGGCAGGCAAGTGAAGGCCACTGAGGAGCCTTCTGATGTCCGTGCCATGAATCCGGGAAATAAGGAGAAGGCGCATGCGGAGGAATAAGAACCGGTTCGCCATCCTGATACTTTCCTGTGCGTTCACACTGTCCGCGGCCATAAAACCGCCCTTCGGAGGTGAAGTCCGGGTTCGCCTCAGTGAGCCAGCTACTTTTGCCTTTTCCCCTTCCAACTACTCCAACCTGATCTTCTACACCTTGATTTATGAAAACTTTTTTTATCAGTTGCCGGGGAATCAACTGGAATCCAATATATTTTCCCATTACCAATATGATGGAAAAAGCAAAACCCTCACACTTGATTTAGAACCCAACCTCAGTTTCTCAAACGGAAGCCCCATAACAGGTGTGCATGTCCGGAAATCACTGGATGCTTTTTTAAGCCGTAATCTGCTGGGCGCGCGAAAACTGGGGCGCTTGATTCGAAAAATCAGCCTCAATGGCGATCGTTTGACCATAGAGCTTTCAACCCACCGGCCGGATGCGCTTTTTCTATTGGCCGTGCCGGAACTGATTCTTCAGGGAGACAGGGATACCGCATTCTCCGGGCCATTTTCACCCGGGAACTGGGAGCCCGGGAAGAGTATTCTTCTTCAGGCAAACCCTTTTTACCCGGGTGGCCGGAGTTATCTGGACAAAGTCCGGGTGGTGTTTTCAGATCCCCAGAATCCGGATGTTTTCCTGTCCACTCCGGGGAAATTTGACTCCAAACAGTTCGAAGAACATGATGCCGGAATATTTCAGAACATCTACC
>CAYVBC010000023.1:0-14227 GCA_964449545.1 uncultured Clostridia bacterium
CTCTGCTTATGGACGTGGGCGCCAATGTGGATTCACGCCCCCGTCATCTGGTGGAGTTTGCGCTTATGGGCAAAGTCTACCTGGAAAGCGTTCATGGGATATCCAATCCCCGTATCGCACTGATGAGCATTGGCGAAGAGGAAGGGAAGGGGAATGACCTGATCAAACGTACCTATGCGATGCTCAAGTCCATGGATATGAATTTTGTAGGCAATATTGAGGGAAGGGAAGCATACTTGGGTGAATCCGACCTGATCGTCACCGATGGATTCACGGGAAATATCACATTGAAAGTCGCTGAAGGCGTGGTGGATGTGGTGATGTCCACGCTCAAACTGGAAACCCGTGCCAGCCTTCAATCCCGCCTGGGCGTTTTCCTTCTCAAACATTCACTGCGCCGGTTACGTCGCAAACTGGATTACGCGGAAACGGGTGGTGCCATTCTGCTTGGCGTGAATGGCGTCGTCGTGATTGGTCATGGACGGTCCAGCGCCAAGGCCATTCACAATGCCATTGAACTGTCGGTTCGTCTGGTTCGAGAGCAGGTTCAGAAGAAAATCCTGCGGCAGATGGACCAAATCCCTGAATTGCTCAAGGAGTTCAACTATGGATAAAAGCATGGGAAATGCAATTGTAACCGGAGCGGCCCGTGGAATCGGGAAGTCCCTGGCCCTGCACCTGGCGGGTGCGGGATACAACGTGGCGGTTTCCGATATTCTTGAGGATGCTGCCGGAGAAACGGCTCGGGAACTGCGGTCCCTGGGTGTGCAGTCCATGGCTGTGCGTACGGATGTTTCCAATGCCGGTGATGTGGAAAGACTGATTAAATCAGTCCAAGAAGAGTTGGGTTCAGTGGATGTCCTGATCAATAACGCGGGAATCACCCGGGACAATCTCTCGGTGCGAATGAGTGAAGCCGATTGGGACATGGTGTTGAACATCAATCTGAAAGGCGCTTTTCTCTGTTCCAGAGAAGCGGCTAAGGTCATGATGCGCCAGCGCAGCGGCCATATCGTAAATATCGCTTCCGTGGCCGGGATTATCGGAACCGCGGGGCAGGCTAATTATGCCGCGTCGAAAGCGGGCTTGATCGCCATGACCAAGGCCATGGCGCGTGAATTGGGCGGCCGGAATGTGACGGTGAACGCTGTTGCCCCCGGATTTATCATGACGGAGATGACCGAGAAGCTGTCGGATAAGGTGAAAGAGGGTTATCTGGCTCAGATTCCCCTGAAACGCGCGGGTACGCCCGCGGATATCGCGAACGCCGTCGGTTTTCTCATATCGCAGTCCGCTTCGTATATTACGGGTGTTGTGATCAATGTTTCCGGCGGATTGGTGATGTGAGCCGGAATCCTTGCATGAAGGGTAAAACGGAAATTACGGATTGCGGGTTGCATTCCATTTTCCGAAAAGATAAAGTAATACTAATTTCTTGGAGGCAAAGATGACTAAAGAAGAGATTACAGGAAAAGTGAAGGAAGTTGTGGCGGAAAAACTGAATGTGGGCGAAGACCAGGTCACCCTGGATGCCACTTTTGTCGAAGACCTCGGCGCGGATTCTCTGGATCAGGTCGAATTGATCATGGCGCTTGAAGATGAATTCGATC
Organism: uncultured Clostridia bacterium; assembly: GCA_964449545.1. Classification (GTDB taxonomy): domain Bacteria; phylum Acidobacteriota; class Aminicenantia; order UBA2199; family UBA2199; genus UBA876. Next base: position 1,611 of record CAYVBC010000023.1, read on the forward strand.
TGAAGATTCCTGAAGAGGACGCGGAACAGCTGACCACGGTCGGCTCCGCAGTGGAATTCATTGTCACAAAGATGAAATAAAAAATGAACCTTGTCAGGAAGACCATCAATCTGAAACGCGTGGTGGTGACCGGCCTGGGGGCAATTTCGCCCCTGGGCGGTACTGCCGCGGAAAGCTGGGAGAAAGCCAGGGTCGGCGCCAACGGCGTTGGCAGAATCACCAGGTTTGATGCGTCCCAGTATTACTCGCAGATCGCGGGCGAAATCAAGGGATTTGACCCACTGGACCACTTTGACCGCAAGGAAGTACGCAAGTACGATCCCTACATCCAATACGCTCTGGTCGCCGCGGGTGATGCCTATCAGGACGCGGGTCTAGGGAAAGCGAACCTCGACCAGACCCGTTGCGGTGTGTATATCGGATCGGGAATCGGTGGTATTTTCACCATCGAGGAGAATTCAAAACGGCTTGAGGCACGTGGGCCGTCGAGGGTATCTCCTTTCTTCCTTACCGCGGCTATTGCCAACCTGGCTGCGGGAAACGTATCGATCCGTTACGGAATGAAAGGCCCGAATCTGGCAAATGTGACGGCTTGCACCACGAGCACCCATGCCATTGGCGAATCCTGCCGGATCATCCAGATGGGGGATGCGGATGTCATGATGGCGGGTGGCGCGGAATTTCCGATCACTCCCCTGGGTGTGGCCGGGTTTTCAATTATCAAAGCCCTTTCGGCTCGAAATCATGAGCCGGAAAAGGCCAGTCGCCCCTTTGATAAGGAGCGGGACGGATTTGTGGTTGCTGAAGGTGCGGCCATCGTGGTTCTGGAGAGCCTTGAAAGTGCGCTCAAACGGGGTGCTCATATTTATGCTGAAGTCTGTGGCTATGGGTATACCAGCGATGCGTATCATATGACAGCTCCGGACCCGGAAGCGGACGGAGCATTCAGGGCCATGAGGATGGCGGTCCGGGATGCCGATATCCAGTTGGAAGAGATTGATTACATTAATGCGCACGGAACTTCCACACCACTGAATGACAAAACCGAAACCCTGGGGATCAAGAAGTTGTTCGGCGATCATGCGTACAAGGTGGCAATCAGTTCCACCAAATCGATGACCGGTCATATGCTGGGGGCAACAGGGGCCATGGAAGCGATTTTCACGGTCAAAGCCCTGGAAGAAGGATTCATCCCCCCCACCATCAACCTTGAAATTCCAGATGAGAATTGTGATTTGAACTACACCCCGGGTGTTGGCGTGAAGCGGGAACTGAATTATGCCCTTTCCAATTCCTTCGGATTCGGAGGGACCAACGGTGCCCTGGTGATTTCCCGTTTCAAGGGAAAATAATATGTCCCGTCCCCCCCTTCCGGGATCACCGGAAGGGGGGGGGGCGGATCCTTTCCGGTGCCGTATCAGGTGTGACGTACCATGAAGCTCAAGATGCGTCCGCATCCATCTCCATCACGCCGGAAGGAGGGGAAACGGGGGTCGCAGAAGGTACAGATGGGGGATCGGGTCACCTGATCCGCGGGTATCCCGGAGTTCCGCAGGATGCACGTAATCCCATCCCGGACATCCAGCACAAGCAACCCTCCGGGGGTGTGCCGGAACCCCGCCCTTGCGGGGCTGTCCTGGGGGAAATGATCAAGGAGTTCCTCGCCCACGGGATAGCAATCGCCCTCAATGGCCGGACCCAGGTAAAAATGAACGTTCCGGCTGGACCCATTTCCGCTTTCCAGTGTCGCCAATAAATTTTCCACAATTCCCAGGGAGAGGCCTTTCCATCCCACATGCAGCAGGCCGGCGTTGCCGTGGATGGTTTCCCAGAAAAAAAGCGGCGTACAATCCGCCGTACGTATGATGCCAAGCGTTCCCGGTGAATCCAGCAGGAATCCGTCTCCCACCGTATCAGGCGGAACGGAGTCGGATCTGTGAATCCGGTTGGTGTGTTCCTGGATGAGGTGGAAAACCGGGATTCCCGGTGCGATCACTCCCCGGTGTTCCAGAAACTCCCGGAGAATAGAAGCGTCGCCGGCGCCCTCCGTGAATCCGAAAGTGATTTGAGTGCCGCTAAAAAGAGTAATGGTGGTTCCTTCAGATGTCAAGATAAAATCGGTTCGCAGGCTCACGCCCTATTTGTACCTGAGTTCGCGGAAGGTTGTCAATCTTTCTCCGCTCCCTGAAGGGAGGGTTGTCGAAAAATTCGAATTGACTTACAATATTTTATGGCACCTGGATTGAATGGTGACAGCGAGATTCGGATACAGCCCGTAATCCGGGGGGCACACCTGTGGCGCTTTGTCCGTTTCCCATACCGATTCTATCGAAATGATCCCCACTGGGTGGCGCCACTGAGGTGGGAAGAGTGGAAGTTTCACCTTCCTTCATCCAATCCTTTCCTGAAGAAAAATCCGGTACAGTTTTTCATGGCTTTGCGAAAGGATCGGCTGGTGGGAAGGATTGCCGGGATTATCAATCGAGTCCACAATCGACAACACAATGAAGAAACCGCGTTTTTCGGTCGCTTCGAATGCGAAAACCGGGTGGAAACCGCGCGCGCACTGGTAAACGCTGTGGCCACCTGGGCAGTGGGTCATGGCGCGAACAAACTGCGGGGGCCCACGGATTTTACCATCAATAACGTCTCCGGCCTTCTGGAGGAAGGATTTCACCTTCCCCCGGTTGTTCTCATGCCCTACAACCCCTCTTATTACCTGCCCCTGTTGGAGAACTGCGGATTTGAGCGGGCAATGATTTTTTTCGCTTATCAGGTGGATTCATCCACAATTCGGTTTCCCGGAATTGTGGAACGCCTTGAACAACGCCTTTCTGAGCGGGGATTTACTTTCAGGTATCCGGATTACAGCGATCTGAAAGGGGAATCTCAACGGGTGGCTGACCTGTTCAACCGCTCATGGGCCGACAACTGGGGTTTTGTTCCCATATCCCCGGAGGAGATGCTTGACGATTTTAACCGTGTGAGGGGGTTCGCCCTGAAGAACCTGATCCTGATCGCGGAGCGGTTCGGTGAACCGGTGGGATTCTCCCTGGCGCTTCCGGATGTGAACCAGGCATTATTGGGGCTCCATGGTCGTCTTTTCCCTTTGAACTGGGTACGACTCATGAAAAGAATACGTAAGATCGATGGGATCCGGGTTCTTCTCATGGGCGTGGTGCCGGAATATCGCAACCGCGGGATTGATATGATCTTCTATCGCATGACAATGGCCAATGCCATGGCCCATGGAATTCACAAGGCGGAATTGAGCTGGATTCTGAAGTCAAACGGCCCCATGAACCGTGTATTGAAGCACATCAACGCAAGCCGTTATAAGACCTACTGCATGGTGGAAAAGCCGCTGTAAAGCAGCTGAAGACCTTGTTTTTCCGGAACCGGACGACTTGATCCCCGGGGGGATTTGGAGTAAACTGTGATATTACTTCCCAAGGAGTATCTCATGGAATTGGACGACATTCAGATTTCCAGGGCCATCATAGAAAAGTGGTCCAGCAAGCTGTTAAGTATCATGGAGTTGGACGTAGCCCTGGTAGGCGGCGGTCCATCAAACCTGGTTTGTGGAGCGGAACTCGGGCGCCGTGGCATCCGAGCCGCTGTTTTTGAAGCAAAGTTGTGTCCCGGCGGAGGCATGTGGGGCGGCGGAATGATGTTCAACGAACTGGTGGTGCAGAAGAGCGCATTGTCGCTGCTCCAGCGCACAGGGATACGATACAATGAACATTCTGAAGGATATTATACAGCGGACAGTGTGGAAGCGACCGCGGTATTGACCGCGGGTTGCGTCCAGTCCGGAACACCCATATTCAACCTGATTCATGTGGAAGATGTCATGTTTCGAGAGGAAAAGCAGGAACGGAGAGTGAATGGGCTGGTTCTGAACTGGTCTCCCGTTACCCGTCTGGGACTGCATGTGGATCCCCTGACCGTCCGTGCGAAATACGTGGTGGACGGGACCGGCCATGATGCGGAGGTATGCGCCTTGGTGGCTCGAAAAATGGATGTGAAACTGGACACCCGTACCGGTGGGGTTGTGGGGGAGATGCCCATGTGGGCGAACCGCGGTGAGTCGTTGACCATTGAAAACGCCGGTGAAATATTTCCCGGACTGTTTGTAACCGGAATGGCGGCCAATGCATCCAAGGGCGCGCCACGAATGGGGCCGGTTTTTGGGGGAATGCTGCTGTCCGGAGAAAAGGTCGCGGCGGAACTTGCGGATCGCCTGGGCAAATGACAACTCTGGATTTCTGCCGAAGTTGTGGTGGAAAACTGGAAAATCAACAGGCTGAAGGTCGTGTCCGCCGGGTCTGCTCATCCTGTGGACTCGTGGCATATGAGAATCCCGTACCCGCAACCGCGGCAGTGGTTCTTGATGAGCTGGGCAGGGTCTTGCTTGTGTTGCGGAATAAACCGCCGCATAAGGGACGCTGGTGCCTTCCTGGGGGGTTTCTCGAGGTGGACGAGACACCGGAAGCCGGATGCCTGAGGGAACTGGCGGAGGAAACCGGACTGACGGGTAATGTCACTGATCTGGTTGGTTTGGAGATGGGTGAGAATCCCCAGTACAAGGCCGTTCTGGTGGTCGGCTACCATGTGGTCGTTACGGGTGGGGCGCTGAAAGCCGGGGATGATTCAGATGAAGCCTGTTTTTTCCCTCTGAACGAGATGCCTCCCGTGGCATTCCGTAGCCATCGGCTACTGCTGCAAAGAGCGTTGAGAAGTCAACCGCCTCGAAATAAGCGGGTTGCGGGGCATTGGGGGGCTTACGTAATTACCAGCGGGGATCACGTTCAAGTGGCTGAGAACGCCTGCAATGGGGGGGCTCGCGTGATTCAGTTCCGGGACAAGGAGATGTCCAGGCGGGATATGCTGGTCATTGCCCGGCGCCTGAGGGAGATTACCCGAAGGGCGGAGGCGTCCCTGATCATCAACGATTCCATCGATATCGCGATTCTGAGTGAAGCGGATGGTGTTCATCTCGGGCAGGATGATATTCACGTACGGGATGCCCGGCGCCTGATTCCTGAAAAGATGCTGGTGGGCGTTTCCACCCATTCACCGGAGCAGGCCATTCAGGCGTGTCAAGACGGGGCCGATTATATCGGAATCGGGCCGGTATTTGCCACACCGACCAAGGCGGATTACCCGCCCATCGGACTGGATACCGTGAGAAGAGTGCTGAGTGAGAATACGGTTCCGGCGGTGGTGATCGGTGGCATTAATAATAAAAATCTTCAGCGTGTTGTGGAGATCGGCGCCGGTAACATCGCGATGGTACGGGCGTTCCGCGAAGACGCATCGGAAATGGTATCACGGGTGAATGAGATGTTGAGGACGCGTGACGCTATTCGTCAAGGATAAAAGCTTCTTTTTCCTTCTGCAGTGACTCCAGTGACTGGATCCCGTCATCCACGAGTTTCTGCAGGTTATCATAAAATCTTTTCTCTTCGTCTTCCGAGATCTCTTTGTTGTCCTGCATGCTTTTGGCCAATTCGCGGTATTCGCGGCGATGGTTGCGGACCTGGGTTTTTCTCTCTTCCGTGTACATCTTCAGTTTGCGGACAAGTTCACGGCGACGTTCCTCATCCAGCGGTGGAATTGGAAGGCGGATCAGCTTCCCGTCAGACACGGGATTCAGTCCGAGGTTGGCATCCCGGATGGCTTTCTCGATGTCCGGACCGCTTTTCTGGTCCCAGGGCTGGATGACGATGAGGTTGGCGTCCGGAGCCGAAAGAGTGGCCAACTGGTTGATCGGGGTAGGATTCCCATAATAGGGAGCCATAACGCCGTCAAGAATTGAAATGGATGCCCGGCCGGTGCGAAATTTGGATAACTGCTTTTTAAAATCGTTTTCGATCTGCTGAATTCCGCTCTTCGCTTCATCTAGCGCTTCCTTTAGCATGGCTCCTCCCTGGATTAGCGAATCAACGTTCCAATATTTTCAGATTGAACGGCAAGGCCAATATTAGCGGCCTTGGTAATGTTGAATATCTTTATCCTCAGCTGGTTTTCGCGACAAAGCGCAACTGCGGTGCCGTCCATCACTCTCAGGTCCCGGGAGAGTATTTCAGCATAAGAGATGGTGTCGAATCTCTTGGCATTCCGGTCTTTGCGGGGATCCGCGGAAAAGACGCCATCCACCATGGTGGCTTTCAGGAGAATGTCAGCTTGAATTTCGATGGCTCTGAGTGCAGCTGCCGTGTCCGTGGAGAAGAATGGACTTCCCGTACCCGCGGTGAAAATGACAATGCGCCCCTTTTCCAGGTGGCGGATGGCTCGGCGCCGTATGAATGGCTCGGCCACTTCCTTGATCTCCAGAGCGGATACAAGCCGGGTTTTCAGCCCCAGTTTTTCGAGGGCATCCTGGAGGGCGAGTCCATTGATCACGGTGGCCAGCATTCCCATGTAGTCTGCTGAAGCCCGACCCAATCCCAACTCTTCAGCGGCGATACCCCGGAAAAAGTTGCCTCCACCGGTAACGAGAGCGATCTCTATGCCTTGGAGCTGAAGTTTCTGAATCTGAAGAGCGATATCCTGAAGAACGGGAGTACAGATTCCGAAGGGTTGATTCCCTTTCAGGGCCTCTCCACTCAGTTTCAGGACGATTCGTCTATAGGGTGGGTGGCCGTCCATTGTTTCTGATCAGTCTCCGACCTGGTAGCGTACGAAACGCTTGATGATAATGTTTTCTCCGATCTTATGGATGTGTTCCGTGACCAGATCTTCAATGGATTTCGAATCATCCCTGAAATACTTCTGATTCAGAAGGCAGACCTCAGAATAGAATTTTTTCAATTTTCCCTGGATAATTTTCTCGACGATATTATCCGGTTTGTTTTCATTCTTCATCTGTTCACGGTAAATCTCTTTTTCTTTTTCCAGAATATCTTCGGGGATCTCTTCGCTGGAAACGTATTGGGGAGACATGGCCGCAATCTGCATGGCGATGTTCTTGACCATGGCCTGAAAGTCCGTGTTTTTGGCCACGAAATCCGTTTCACAGGCCACTTCAACCAGAACTCCGATTTTGAAGTTGGAATGAACGTATGAACCGACCACTCCCTGCTTCGTGGCGCGGGAGGATTTGGATTTCGCTTTTTCAAAGCCTCTCTTCCTGAGGATCTCCGCGGCTTTTTCCAGGTTGTTATTCGCTTCAGTAACGGCTTTCCGGCATTCAAGGATGCCTACACCCGTTTCTTCTCTCAGTTTTTTTACAAGAGCCATATCGACAGCCATGGTTATTTCTCCTTGCCAGTGTCAGTTGTGGTTTCTTCGGGGGGGGTGGAAGGGATTTCATCCTCTACAATGGGTTCCTGGGCTTCCTGCACCGGTTCTTCCTCAACGGGGGAGAGCTGGCTGGCTTCGTATTTTGCCATGCCTTCCTGAACCGCTTCACCGAATTTGGATACGAAAAGACGGATGGAGCGAATGGCGTCATCATTGCCCGGAATGGGGTAGTCAATGAGTTCCGGGTTCGCGTTTGTGTCCACGATGGCAACCAGGGGGATTCCCAGTTTACGGGATTCCATAATGGCGATATCCTCGTAGACGGCATCGACCACGATTACGACCTGGGGAATCCCTCTTAGATTGCGAAGGCCCCAGAGATTCTTATAGAGTTTCTTGTATACCTTCTCCAGTTTGGACTGTTCCTTCTTGCTCTTCACATCCCAGCGACCATCCCGTTTCATTTCGTCCAGGTCGATCAGTTTATCGATACTTTTCTTGATCATGGGGAAATTGGTCAGCAGTCCGCCAAGCCAACGTTTATTCACGTAGTGAATGCCGGTTTGTTCGCCGATCTCTTCAATGATCGACTGGGCCTGCTTTTTTGTGCCCACAACCATGGCCTGCCCTCCCTGCGCCACTATTTCAGTGACGAATTGAAGGGCGTCCTTGAACATTTCTATGGATGTCTGGAGGTTGATGATGTAAATACCGTTCTTTTTGCCATAGATATACGGCTTCATCTTCGGGTTCCAGCGTCGGACCTGGTGTCCGAAGTGAACGCCGGCTTCCAGCATTTCGCGCATATTGATGGATACCATGAATATCTCCTACCTCTTGTGGTACTGGGAAGCCTTTCTGGCTTTGAGCAGACCGTACTTGCGACGTTCTTTTTCACGCGGATCCCGTGTCAGCATTCCGGCGGTCTTGAGCTGAGGTCGCAGTTCCGAATTGAACTGGAGCAGAGCTCTTGCGATCCCCAATTGGATCGCGTCCGCCTGGGAGGAAACGCCGCCTCCGCAGATGGTCAGGAACACATCGAAGTTTTCAAGAGTATTGGTGGTGGTCAAGGGCTTGTAAATCGTCAGTTTATGATTCTTCAGTGGGAAGTAGTCCTCAAACACCCGCGGTCTCTTGTTCACGATCAGTTTAAAGCTGCCTTTACCGGGCCTCAGATAAACTCTGGCAATACTTGTTTTTCGCCTGCCAGTGCCATAATATTGAACGATACTCAAAGTAATCCTCCTTACAACTGGATTGGTTCCGGTTTCTGGGCCGCATGCAGATGCTCAGTGCCTGCATAGATCTTCAGCTTCTTGATCATCTGGCGGCTCAAACGGTTCTTGGGCAGCATGCCCTTGACCGCACTTAACACAATCCGTTCCGGATGGGTGGCAAGCATCCGTTCATAGCTGGTTTCTTTAATGCCACCAAGATAGCCGGAGTGGCGATAGTATTTCTTTTGTTCCGCCTTACTTCCGGTCACACGAATTTTTTCCGCATTAATCAACACAATAAAATCGCCTGTGTCGGTGAAAGGTGTATATTCAGGCTTGTGGCGACCTTGCAGCATACGAGCAATTTCAGTGGCCAGACGTCCGAGGACCATGCCCTCAGCGTCTACCAGCCACCATTTGCCGGTGATGCTATCTTTTTTTGGTACAAACGTACGGTTCATTCTGTTGAGCTTCATCATTTACCTCGTCGAAAAATGTATTTCTATACTATTTTGCTTTGTTTGTCAAGAGTTCAACCCCGCCATCTCTCCCCCAGAGTGACTGTTTGCCAAGATTTGGTTGAATGGGGTAGAATAACAGAAATCGGAGGCGATGATGAATTTATTGAGAACTGCCGTGGTGGGTGTTGAGAAGAAGCTCCCTCTGTTGAATGGCCGAGAATCATCTTATATCAACTTTGACAATGCCGCGTCGACTCCTTCCCTGCGCCGCGTTCTCGATTCCGTCAACCACTTCATGGAGTATTACAGTTCCATTCACCGGGGTACCGGCTTCAAATCACGTCTTTCCTCCGCGGCCTATGAAAAAGCACGTAAAATGGCCGGAGAGTTTGTCGGCTGCAATGAAGACGAATATACCGTGATTTTTGGAAAAAACGCCACGGAAGCCATCAATAAGCTTTCCTTTCGACTGGATCTTCCCCGGGATGCGGTGATCATTGTCAGTATGATGGAGCATCACTCCAATGACCTCCCCTGGAGAAACAAGGGCAACATGCTGCATGCACCCGTCGACTTCAGGGATGGGAGCCTGGATCTCCGGGGGCTGGAGAAGATGATCCGTGAAAACCGTGAACACCTGCAGCTGGTGGCGATCAGTGGAGCATCCAATGTGACGGGGCAGCTTACGCCCCTTCGCAAAGTGGCGCGAATGGTTCATGACGCAGGTGCCATGTTCATGGTGGATGGCGCGCAACTGGTTCCCCACAAGCCCGTGGACATGGTCAGGGAGGAGATCGATTTTCTGGCCTATTCCGCGCATAAGATGTACGCCCCATACGGGACGGGAGTCCTTGTGGCGCGCAGGGATCTGCTTCCCAATGATTCCCTGGGCCCTGTGTACCGGGGTGGCGGAACGGTTCGACTGGTCACGCTTGAGGATGTGGCCTGGGATGACGATCCCTTCATGGATGAAGCCGGGAGTCCGAATGTCGTGGGCACCGTTGCGCTGGCCGAGGCGATCCGATTTTTCCAGGAAGTGGGTTTTAAGCGATTGGAAGAGGTGGAATACCGCCTCACTGAACGTTTATTGCGCGGGCTGGCGGAGATCCCTGGGATCCAGGTCTACGGCAATCCGGATCCGGAAGATGTGGAAAATCGGATCGGAGTCGTTCCATTCAACATGGAGGGCGTTTCCCATGCGCTCCTGGCATCAATTCTGGCGTACGAATTTGGAATTGGAGTGCGCAATGGATGCTTCTGCGCCCACCCCTACATCAAGTTCCTGCTGGGCGTTGAAGGTGAAGATGAAGAGAAGCTTGTGGCGGCGGTCAAGGATGATGACCGTCGGGATATTCCCGGGGCTGTCCGGATCTCCTTCGGATTTTACAATGAAGACTGGGAGGTGGATCGGCTGCTTGCCGCGTTGCGTGAGATCCGGGCCCGGCCCGGTGATCTTGGGGCGGACTATGCGGTTAAAAAGTCCACCGGGGAATATATCCCCCACGCGCACAGGGATGCATTCAGCGATTACTTCAATTTGTAATCTATTCCCCCCCTCATATCCGCTCCCTCTGCCTTGGTTGATTTGCCTGCCAAAATTTGTTATTATAGTCGCAAATGCGACTGAACAGGCAACAAATTGAGCATATGGCATTCACCATCGTGAAGGGATTGTTGCGGGATCAGCTTGTCTTTTCCGATGACCGTGAAAAAATGGCCAGCGAGATCCAGGCTCTGATCAGTCGTGAACTGGAAAAAGAAGACCAGTTGGATGAGCAGGTTAAAGAGATTCTCAAGGAAAAACTCAACGAAATCCGCAATTCCAATATTGACTACTACGAAATGTTCAAGATGGTGAAGTCAAAGCTTGCCGAGAAGGAGAACATAATCCTATGAGCCTCAAACTCTCGCGCAACAAGGTCAGCCATTTGACCCGACTCATCGTGGAATATATTGAAAGAAACGAGGATCTGGATTACCGCGACGGGATCGGCAGCATCCGCCAGCAGGTTTTCCGCCTCATCATGGATGAATTACATTTTTACCAGGATATCGAAACCCGGGCCCGGGAACGTGTCTGTTCCCAGAAACGGACTGTTCCGGAAGGATCAAGGGAATGGGAAATCCTGTTCCGAAAATACGCCAACGAAGAGCTCGACAAGCTGGGCCGCATCTGGGACTGATCCGGGCGGTCCCGATTTTCGTTATTTATCCAACTTATTTTTCGCCTTGCGGTAGGACTTTGCGTTGTGTTAACATTACAGCCTTAATGGCTGAAAAATCCCCTTTTTGTATGGATTTATTTTAATAATTAAACCAGGTGGATGATGAAAACTGTCAGAATCAAGAAAGGTCTTGACGTACCCTTGAAGGGCAAACCCGATATGACCGTCCATTCCGGTCCGGACATTCGTCGGGTGGGTATGTCCGCGCTTGACTTTCCCGGGTTGAAACCCAGGTTGAAGGTGAGTGTGGGTGATACCGTGGCAATCGGCGATCCTCTTTTCATCGACAAGGATCGCCCGGAAATCCGTTTTACGGCTCCGGCCGCGGGAACGGTAACGGCAATTAACCGCGGAGATCGCCGTGTACTGGAATCCGTGGTGATTGAAGTCAAAGAAGAAGCTTTTCGGGAGTTTTTCTCCGCCCCTCCGGAGGATCCCGATGCGGATGAGATCCGGCGCCTGTTGCTGGAATCGGGGTTGTGGCCCGCGATTCGCATGCGACCCTTTGACGTGGTGGCGGATCCCGACGTGCCCCCTCGGGCATTGTTCGTCACGGCAATGGACACTCACCCCCATGCGCCGGCCGCAATGTCTGTCCTGGACGGACGGGAAGAAGCGTATCGTCTGGGTGTCCGGATTCTGTCCCGCCTTGCGGGAGCACAGACCTTTATCTGCAGGGATCCGAATACCACGCTTCCCCACGTTGATGGCCCCGAAGAGGTGACCGAGGTGGTTTTTTCCGGGCCCCACCCCGCCGGGAACGTGGGCACGCATATCCATTTCCTCTCTCCCGTCTGCCGGGGGCACCGGGTCTGGCATATCGGGTTGCAGGACCTGCTGGCCGTGGGTGCTTTTTTTCAAACCGGACGTCTTTCACCTCAGCGAATCATCTCCCTGGCCGGACCGTCGGTGCGTCAACCCCGCCTGGTGCGGACCCGCCTGGGAGCGTCGATTGATGAATTGACTTCAGGTGAACTGAACCCAGGGGAAAACCGCGTGATCTCAGGATCCGTTCTGACCGGATTCGCGGTTTCCGGTGGACGGATGTTTCTGGGCAGATACCATCAGCAGGTATCGGTGTTGCGGGAAGGCGGAGACAGGCATTTCCTGGGCTGGCTTTCTCCCGGAAGGTCCCTGTTCTCCACAAAAGGGGTGGTGATCTCCAGATTCCTCCCCCGGAGGGATCTGGATCTGACAACGGAACTGCATGGCGGGCTGCGAGCCATCATCCCCTCCGGTGTGATGGAATCCGTTGTCCCCATGGATATTCTTCCCACAATGCTCATGCGTTCCCTGATGTCGGATGATATCGAAGACGCTGAGAAGCTGGGAATACTGGAACTGACGGAAGAAGATGTCGCGCTCTGCTCTTTTGTAAGTGCTTCAAAAATCGATTTTGGAGAAGCTCTGAGGCGAAATCTGACAACGATTCTGAAGGAAGGGTGAAACAAGTGTTGCGACGAATA
>CAYVBC010000024.1:0-13828 GCA_964449545.1 uncultured Clostridia bacterium
TTTGACTCCAAACAGTTCGAAGAACATGATGCCGGAATATTTCAGAACATCTACCTCAGTTTTCCCGGAGAAGAGGTGGGGAAAAATACCCGGATTGCGCTTTATTCTCTATTTCATGAGTACTTCAGGGATCGCGGATATTCTGAACTCAATGCGCTGACATCCAGTGAGGAATCTCCGGTTACCATCAATATCAAACGTCTCCCCTTCCGAAGAGTCCGATCCGTTCTCAGATCTTCAAGAATTCAGATTTACCTCCAATCCTCCATGAAAAACGAAGAGGAAAAGCTCCTGGAATTTCTGCAGAAGAAGAATGTGACCATGCAGACCCTTTTTGTAGAAGACGGGCAATTGCGTAATTTTCTGAATGGAACGTCCATCAAGTACATGATCCTGGAGAAGGTTTTTCAACGCAGAATGCCTCTGGAGGAAAAAGTGCAGCGGGTGGTGGCGGAATTGACGTTTGGACGATTCAATACGCAGTATCTTCAGTTGATCAGCGAGCTCAGGGAGGTCACCGACCTTCATAATGAAGAGATGCTGATGGATCAGGTGGCCCGGATTATCGGTCGCATTGTGGATGACGGGTTCCTGATGCCCCTTGCACAAAAGCGATATTCGATGTATGTCAATCGCAGGTTGCGGGGATTCCGAATGGATGTATACGGGCGCCCCATCCTGCAGGGAGTGTACCTGCCATGAAAAAGAAACGCATTCATGTGCGGATGGCGTATTCCATTCCGCTGATTATTCTGCTGGTTGTTTCATCCGCTTCACTGGCGGGAATGCAGTTCGGTGCCTATGTTGGAACCTTGAATGAAGCGGGTACCACGCTGCTGGGCTTATCTCTGGATTCCGGATTTCTGATTCCCATGCTGAAGCTGGAAACGGAGTTTTATTTTTTTACGGCTCCGGAGCGAACGGGGAAGGTTCTAACCGCCGGGCTGAAATTACGCCCGAAATTCGGAAAAATATCTCCCTATGCCGTGGTGGGAGTGGGAACGGAGTTGCAGCGGCTGGACCTTTCCATGGCAAAGGATCGATATTTTACCTTTGTTGGAGGGGGAATGTCCATAAAAGTCGCCCCCATGCTGTCGATACGTCTCGATGCACGATTTCAACAACACGGAAAATCGTTGACAAAAACCCCCATGCTGGAAGCCGTTAATTTCACCCGGTTCTCAGCGGGAGTTTTCGTGAGTATCTGAGGACGGTCCCCCCGTTATTTCCAGCGTTTATAGATTTTGATATAACTTTCCTTTTTCAGTTTTTCAATATATTCCCGCTGTTTCGGTCCGTGCCGTTCCTGTAACAGTGTGCGACGGATATCATCGCGAACGTCTTCATAAGAGACAAGATGGGATGGGGTCATCTTGATCAGTTGCAGCAGGTACCAACCCGATTCGGACTCAATCCATTCCGATGTGGCTTTTTCCTGCAAGGTTTGGGCCGCTTTTTCCAGATTCGGGTCCATCTCTCCGGAGTTGAATTCACCGAGGTGAATGGATTTTTCTTTTTCTCCGAGGTCCGTGTACTTGCTGGCCACGTCGGAAAAGGAAGAATTTTCCAGTGCGGCGGAGATCTCTTCGGAACGTGATTTCAGCGCTTCCCGGGAAGTGTATTTGTCCGGTTTCAGGTAGATGGCATTCAGATCATAGCGGGTGGGAACGGTGAACTTTTTTACATTTTCCTTGAAATACGTCATGATCTCCGCATTATCAATTTTGATCTTGCTGGTGATCTCTTCGTACACAAGCCGTTGCTGCATACGGAATAGCTTCTGCTGCTCGCGGAAGGTTTTGATATTGAGTCCCTCTTTCTGCAATGCGGCCTTGAGTTGTTCCTCCGTATCGAAGTGGTTCTGTTTCATGATCTCCTTGATCATGACATCCACATCATTGTCGATGTCGTAGTTCTTTTCCTTGGCCTTGGAGATCAACAGTTTCCGCTCAATGAAGGTGTCCATCAACTCCGCCTTCATCCGTTTCAGCGCCGTTTCCAGTTCTTCACCCTGAAATCTGGATTGCAGATTTCGGGCCCATTCCTGTTCCGCGTTATGTAATTCGAAGTAGGTGATCAATTCACCATTCACCACTGCGTAAATCTCTTCAATGACCTCGGTGGCCCGCAAAAGACCCAGACCGGCGGTGAGGATGAGGGTCAATGTGATCAGAATTTTATGTTTCATCATTGTCTCCTGTTTGAAAAGTGTAGCTGAAATCAAGATTTTCAGTATGGGCCTCAAGAATCAGGGATTCCCTGGCCTGGACCATCATTCTATCGTACGCGTCCCGCATCTTTTCAGTCATGAGCTGGCTTCGGATCTGGTCTCGCACGCGTTGCAGAGGAAGCAGGCGACGATATGTATGGCTGGTTACTTTGAAAATATGGTGTCCGTATTTGGATTCCACCAGTGGGCTGATTTGTTGAACCGGAAGGGAGAAGACCACATTTTCCATCTCCTCGGGCAGTGTTCCTTTTTCAAATGTGCCCATATACCCGCTATTGGCCGCCTCGGGTGAAATAGACTCCGTGCGTGCCAGCTCCTCGAATCTGTCCGGGGAATTGAGAAGAATTCCCCGCAATTGGATGGCTTTCTCCCGGGTCGCCACCAGAATCTGATACAGGTGAACTTCCGCCTGCTTTTGAAATTTCCGGCGGTTGGATTGATAGTAGGCACGAATCTCTTCTTCCGAGATTTCAAGGTTCCTGTAATATTCAAGGAAAAGGAATTTCTGAACCCGAGCCGTTTCCATCAGAATCGGCCGGGGAAGTGAGTCGGCGGGAAGGTTCAACCGTTCACTGAGTTCAGGGAGTTCTTCAGCGGTAATGGTCATTCCGGACTTGTCCGCCATGGCGGAAAGGATCTGATCCTCAACGAAATTGTCGAACAGGCGGGACAGCAGTGTGGGTTTTGCATTCTTGATGTCCAGATCGCTGTATCGCATTGACAGGTAATGGTTGAAATCGGCGAGGGTCAACTGCTTGTCCTCAATTGTCAGAACGGCCACTTCCCCCAACTGCTTTGCGGTCTCGACTTTTGCCACCAATGGTGTTTCCGTGGAGTCGGAGTGGCTGCATGCGTGGATTCCCATGAAACAGGGAGTGAGAAACAGGAAGATGAGGAGGTGTATCTTTTTCATGATATAGAGCAATTATAGCCGAATTCGCCTCCGGATTCAATGAATACAGCATTCATAATCAGGGACACTGGAATGACCGGGATGGATTCATCCCCGCAGTCGGGAATGGATGAAATCAAGGAATTCCAGGGGAATGGGTGCCCGAGCCCGGAGCCACAGGGAAGTGGTGGGGTGGGCGAATCGGATCTCATGCGCGTGTAGACCCAGCCGGGGAAATTCCGGGCCTCCGGTAGAATACCAGGGATCTCCCAGAATGGGGGTTCCCGCATGACGCATGTGCACGCGCAGCTGATGGGTTCGGCCCGTTTGTGGACTCAATCTCATCAAGGCACTGTCTCCCATTCTAAGGAGCAGCTGGTAGCGGGTGACGGCGGAGCGGGCATCCGGATCATCCGGATGAAGGGAGATGGTTACCCGTCTGCGGTCGCGGCGACTGCGGATCAGCGGCCGGTCGATTTCACCACTGGGAATGCGGGGTATTCCAGCGACGATCCCCAGGTAATGTTTATGAACGGTATGCGTCTTGAATTGATCCATCATCCGATCCATCGTGGCCATGTTGCGCGCCAACACCAGCACACCGGAGGTGTCTCGGTCCAGGCGATGAACGATACCCGGCCGGTCGGTTACCGACAGCATGTCACTGGTTTCGGGGTAGTCCTTGAGCAGAATGTCCATGATTGTCACTCTGCGTTCCCCGGCGCCGGGGTGGACAGAAATACCGGCAGGTTTATTGATGATGAGAAGGTCCCTGTCTTCGTACAGCAGATTCAGGCTCCCGATGACTTCAAGGTGGGTGTCCACGGGATCCGGGAATTTGATTTCCAGCGCATCTCCAAGGTGAAGGGGACGGTTCTTTTTTTGCTCCGTTTTTTCGTTTACTCGGACATCCCCTTCCGCGATGCAGCGTTCGATCCGGGAGCGGGAGAGGATCGGGTACACGTCGGCAAGACATCGATCCAGACGAAGGCCCACCTCAAGCTCTGAGACGATGTGACGACCGATCTCAGCCATCGTTTTCCGCTACGCCTTCTTCGACGCACAGTTTCCCCGCCAGAGGGAAAGTGCCAGGAGAAGAACGCCGATGGTTATGGCACTGTCCGCGACATTGAATGTGGGCCAGGACCAGGCACCGAAGGTGAAGTGCAGAAAATCCACAACGGAACCATGGAGAAGACGATCCGCCAGATTACCGGCCGCTCCGCCGGCAACCAGTGAAAGTCCCGTCAATTCGATCCGGCAATGACGTGGAAGTCGGATGATGAACCAGGAAACGGCAACCAGAGCTATGATCGAAAGACCGGTGATCAGTTTCTGGATCAGGGACCCGGATCCGTGGGAAAGCAGGCCCCATACCACGCCGGAGTTTCGAATATAGAGTATATGAAAAAAACCGGGGACCACTTCAATGCGTTCAAACAAATGCATCTCACTGCTCACCAGAAACTTTGTCAGCTGATCCAATGTGGTGATCAGTATGAAAATGAACAGGAAAGGTGTTTTGCCTTTCAGGCTACTCATGCACCTTCTCCATGACTTGGTGGCAGCGAGCGCACAATTCGGGATGCGACCGGCCTTCCACGGGATCGCTGAAACGTTTCCAGCAGCGGGGGCATTTGGATCCGCTGAATGGTGTGACCTCCACGGTGAGTGAATCTCCAAAAAGGACTTCCACCTTCGCGACAACGAGAATCTCGGCCAGCAGTTCCCCGGAATCCTTACAGTCATCCATCCAGTCCCCGGGCAGGGTGATCCGCAGGGAGGCTTCCATGGAATCTCCAATTTCCCCTTTGCGGCGGGTTTCCTCAATCTCCTTGAGGGCGATCTCTCTGGCTTCCATGAGACGTTCCCACCTGCGCCCATTCACTTGGCCGCGTAACTCCTTGCGGATAGAGGGGAAAAGCGTCAGATGAACGGATGCTTCACGCTCGGGGAAATCCGGGATATGTTCCCATACTTCTTCGGAAGTAAAAGAGAGAATGGGGGCCATTAGGATCGCGGAATCCATCAGGATATGGAAGATTGTCGCCTGAGTGGCCCTGCGGTCCTGGGAATCCGTCTCATTACAGTAGAGGTTGTCCTTGTTGAAATTGAGGTAGAAGGAGCTGAGGTCAACGGTAAAGAAATTTGTCATGGCGTGGAACACCACGTGGGTATCGAAGTTGTCATAGGCGGCCAGTACTTTTTCCTTGAGCTCTTCGAATCGAGCCAGGATGAAGAGATCCGTTTCCCGGAGCGAGACATTGTCCAGTGGGTGGGAAACCGGATTGAAATCATTCAGAACGCCCAGCATGAAGCGCCAGGTGTTGCGGATCTTCCGGTAACCCTCCGTTACCCGGGACAGGATCTCGTCTCCCAGGCGGATGTCTTCGCGATAATTGGCCATGGAGACCCAGAGCCGGAGTATTTCCGCGCCATGGGATTCCACAATTTCCTGGGGGAGAATGCCGTTACCCAGTGATTTCGACATGGCCCTGCCCTTATGGTCCAGAGCCCATCCGTGGGTGATGACTGTCCGGTAGGGGGATTTTTCCCGGGCGCTGATTCCAACCAGAAGGGCGGAATGATACCATCCTCTGAATTGATCTCCCCCCTCCAGGTATACATCTGAAGGAAATTGGTGGCCGGGGCGGTTTTCCAGGACGCTGATGGATGAACCGGATTCAAACCAGACATCGAGGATATCCTTCCCCTTGCGGAACTTTTCAGAGCCGCATGCGGCGCATCGGGTTCCCTTGGGGATGATTTCATTGCTGTCCGTGGTATACCAGGAGTCGGAACCGCTCTTTGCGAAAAGCTCCCGGACATTATCGATGGTGGGGATGTCCAGCAGGGCTTCATTGCATGATTCACAGAAAAACACGGGAATCGGTACGCCCCATTCCCGTTGACGGGAGATACACCAGTCGGGGCGATTCTCCAGCATCTGCAGCATCCGCTCACGCCCCCATTCGGGCAGCCAGTTGACTTCCCGGGCGGCGGACATGGCTTTTTCCCGCAGATCCGCGGTATCCATGGAGATGAACCATTGAGCGGTGGCGCGGAATATCAGGGGGTTTCGACAGCGCCAGCAATGGGGGTATGAGTGGGGATAGTCCTCATTTTGCAGGAGATAGCCGCCGGCTTCCAGGTCTCGGATTACGGCCTTGTTGACTTCATTGACGTGCAGCCCGGCGTAGGGACCGGTGGTTTCATCAAACATTCCGTCATCCATAACGGGAGAGTAGATCTCCAGGCCGTGTTTGATTCCTGATTTATAGTCCTCATCTCCATGACCCGGGGCGGTATGAACACAGCCCGTTCCCTGGTCCAGGCCAACGTAATCCGCCGTGATGATCAGGGAATCTCTGTCAAAGAGGGGATGGCGGGCTTTGGCCCCTTCCAACTGGTGGCCGGTAAACTTAAAGATGATGCGGTGTTCCGCTGCGCGTGATTCCGCGATGAGGGGGATCAGTCGCGTAGCGGCAATGTATCGTTTCCCCTCCATTTCGAATACGGCGTATTCAAAGTCGGGATGAACCGCCACCGCGAGGTTGGCGGGGATGGTCCAGGGTGTCGTGGTCCAGATCAGAATCGAAAGTCCGGATCCGGCGTGAGGTTTGAGGAAATCCGGCGGATCGGGTATGGGGAAGCTGACGGTGATGGAATGGGACTCATGGTTATGGTACTCCACTTCCGCTTCGGCCAGGGCTGTACGGCAGTGGGTGCACCAGTACACCGGTCTCTTGCGGCGATAGACGTTTCCCTTTTCCACGAATGATTTAAAGTACTCAATGATGCCGGCTTCATAATCATGCTGCAGGGTCATGAAGGGGTTTTCCCAGTCTCCCAGGAGCCCGAGACGGATAAATCCCTCTCGCTGCATGTTCAGATATTTCAGGGCGTATTCACGGCAGCGAAGACGGAAATCCGGAGTCGAGAGAGAGGCCTTCTTTTCGTTCAGTTCCTGGTCCACCTGATGCTCAATCGGTAATCCATGACAGTCCCATCCGGGAATGAAGGGAGAACTGTACCCCTGCATGTTTCGAACACGGATGATAAAGTCCTTGAGGATTTTATTCAGGGCATGTCCCAGGTGAATATGGCCGTTGGCGTAGGGAGGCCCGTCATGAAGAATGAAGAGAGGGGACCCTTTGCGGGCATCCAGGATTTTCTGGTATATATCCATATCAAGCCATTTCTGAAGAATCTGGGGCTCTTTTTTCTTCAGTTGGGCTTTCATGGGAAAGCCGGTCCGGGGAAGGTTAAGCGTGTCTTTCCATTTCGGCGTTTTGTCTTCTGCCATATGTATTCTCCATATTTCAGCGGGTTTGGATGAAGTGGCGTGAAATTACGGTATATTTTCGCTTATTTTGTCACTGGAGTCAAGTTGCGGGCTTTATCATTCAAAGAGTTCGGCGAAAATCCGGGGAGTGTTGCGCCAGTTGGGGGTGATCCTCACATGCAGGTCGAGGAAGACTTTCTGGTCAAAGTAATCCTGGAGCTCCTTCCGCGCGCTCTGGCCGATCTCTTTGATCATGCTGCCGTTGTGGCCGAGAATGATCTTTTTCTGGGAGCGGGATTCCACAAGGATATCCGCCCTGATATACACCACGTTGGAACGGCGGGTGAGTTCCTCCACCAGGACAATGGTCGTGAAGGGAAGCTCGTGGTGGGTGTTCTGGAGGAGCTTTTCACGAACCAGCTCGGATGCGTAGAATCGCTCAGTCTGGCGGGTCAGAACGTCCTCGGGAAAGAGGGGCGGTCCCTGGGGCAGATGGTCGAAAATCAGGCCTTCCAGCCGTTCCACATTACTGCCCTGAAGTGCGGAAAGGGGAACGATCTCTTTCCATGGGAACTGATCCTTGACGGATACGATTCTCTCCAGGCTGCGTGATTTGCGAAAAAGGTCAATTTTGTTGATTACCAGGATGACCGGCTTCCCGGCTTCCTGCAAAAGGCTCATGATGAATGGGTCATCGCGGTCGTCCTTCATCTGGGTGAAGTACAGGATCAGGTCCGAATCACGAAGTGACAGGTGGACGTCTTTCATCATCTTTTCATTCAGACTGAACTTCGGTTGATGGATCCCCGGTGAATCAAAGAAAACCGCCTGTCCCCTTGGCGTGGTGCGGATGCCCAGAATCCGTTTCCGGGTGGTTTGAGGCTTGTCTGAGACAATGGAGATCTTGGCTTCCATGATGGCGTTGAGAAATGTTGATTTTCCCACGTTGGTCCGGCCGATCAGGGCCACGTATCCAGAGTGAAGTTCTGCTTCATTATTTATTGTCACGGAACACCTTTACCTTGAGAATTCGGTTTTTATCCACTTCCAGAACTTCCAGAACGAACCCCTGTAATTCAATTCGATCCTGGGGGTCGGGAATTTTTCCCAACTTGAAGCTGATCAATCCGCCCACGGTCTGAAAGTTTTCCTCTTCATCGATTTTAATCCCCAGGGCTTCAGCCATATCCAGCACATCGGTTTCTCCGCGGATGGAAAACCCATCCTCATCCGGCACGATCATCTGGGTGTCATCATCGTATTCATCCCGGATGTCTCCGACGATCTCCTCGATGATGTCTTCCATGGTAACGACCCCGGAAACGCCACCGAATTCATCCACCACCACAGCGAATTTCTGCTTGGATTTCTGCATCTCCCTGAGCAGTTCAGGGACCCGCATGGTTTCCGGAACGAAGAATGGGGGGCGCATGAGCCTGCTGATATCAAATCCCGGTTTCCCCAGCCAGTGAAAGGCATCCTTGGAAAGAACCACGCCTTCGATATGATCAATGCGGTCCGATACCACGGGAATTCGTGATTTTTTGGATTCGTTGAACACCAGGATCAGCCCATCCAGATCCGTGGTCAGTTCCACATATACCATGTCCACCCGCGGCGTCATGATCTCCTTGACCAGGGTGTCGCCGAACTCGATGACGCTTGTGATCATCTCCTTGTGTTGCGTTTCAAGCACTCCCTCGCGGGTGCTTTCCTCGAAGAATACTTCCAACTCCTTGTCACTGGGATCATCTTCCGCTTCATTGTCGCGTTCGTTGCGAGGTCTCAGAAAGTAACCATATATCTGGTTGGGAAGATAAAAGAGTAACCAGGGAAGAGGAATCAGGAACAGGAGATGTTTCAGGATTCTTTCTCTGTGGTAATGGGTGAAGGCGGAGAGGAAAATCTGAAAAAACAGGATGAGCAGCAGGATCAATCCCAGTACCTGAAGTATGGGGCTGGAAAGAAGTGATCGCGTCAGGGTTAAACCCGCCGCGAACAATCCCATCTGCAGGCCGAGGGCGAAGCTTGCGAGAGAATGGGATATGGCGTGATAATTGGCCACCAGGTCCAGCCCTTCGTCGGTCTGGTGCCCGATGTCCTCCAGGTAGCCCACCAGGGCGATGCGGGAAAAACTGCGGAATCCGGATTGAAGTACATGGAATAGTACGGTTCCGACAAAAAGAAGGCTGAACAGCAACGGATTCATTGAGTGGTCTCTTTTTCGGGATTCATGGTCAGATCACCTCATTTTAACAGGAGAGTCGATAATTGTAAAGATGGTCACCCCGAAGCTCCCGGGCCCCGGATTGCCGGAGGGAATCAGATGGGGACACGGATGGCGGAACGGGTTTCCGTGTCCAGGAAATAGCAGGTGGGGACAGGGCTGCCACCTCCACATTCACCGGGATTGAGAATCAGAACGCCATCTTCTTCAACAACTTTTTCAGCGTGCATGTGACCGTAGAGGATGAAGTCCAGGTTACCGGTTTTACGCATGGCGTCCAGGAAGTGGGGCTCATGCATCATGGCAAATCGTCGATTCCCCATCTCAAAAGTGGACGGAGGCAGGTCAATCCTTCCTCCCATGCTCTGGAAAACGCTTCGGAGTGAGGATCGCTCACGATCACAATTTCCGAAAACGGCTCGGACCTCTCCCTGGAAACCGGCCAGGACACGTGCGGAATGGGGCGTTGTGATATCGCCGAGGTGGAGGAGCGCTCCACAACCGCTTCCATTGGCGACGTCCACCACGGCCTGCAGGTGGCGGGTATGGTTATGTGAGTCCGAAACCACCGCAATTATCATTGTTGATTCCAGAGAGGGATACGGGTCCATTGTATCATGTTGCGGAGGATGGAGAAAGGCCAGATCTCATGGTGCCCGCGGGTTGACACAGGGTTGGGAATGGGAGACAATTTCACCCTGGAGATGCCAATGACTGAATCCGATCACTCCCATGATCTTCCCGATTTTGAAACCTATACGCGACGCATGTGGCGGGGCCCGAAACTGTGGGTCGCGCTGGCCCTGATTGCGGCCTCCGTCCTTCTCTACTTCGGATATCGCTCCTCCGTGGTGCGTGCGGCCATGAGCCAGGATGAGATCCGCGACTCGGTGGAATTTTTCTCCATCTCAAGCAGTTGGATTGTCAAGGAAGAGGTGAAGACGGACGAGTTTACCGGAGTGATCCTGGTTCCACAGATCTCCTTCCGCATTCGCAATCGGGGTGAACGAAATCTGGGTCCCATCTTCCTCCTGGGCGTTTTCAGCTTCATGGACACGGGAAAGACCATGGGAGAGGGATACGGTATGTTCCTGAAAAAGTCCCTTCCCCCCGGTGGAGAGAGCGAATCCATCACGCTGACCAGTGGATTCGGATACCGGGCATCTTCGGCAGAGGCATTCGAAAAGAACCGTACCGACTGGCGCCCGGCCTTTGTGGAGATGTTTGTCCGCTCCGGACCATCAAAATTGACTTTATTGAAATCATTTTATATCAGCCAGAAAATCAGGGGCATGAACATCGATGTTCGTATCTGACGTTTCCGCCACCGCATGCCTTGGGGATTGAGAGAGGACTCCGCTGAAATGCGGGGGCCATGACATGGATAGGAGGAAGGAATGGACGTAAAGATTGCTGAAGCTGGAAACCGGGGAGATCGTGTCCGATCCGACTGCTGGGTCCGGGTGGAGCCGATGGAATCCGGAGGCATTGAAATCTCATTGAAATCAAAAGTCGAGTCCTTGTACGGTGATTCCATCAGAGCCCTGATCCGGGAGATGATGGATTCCTTCGACATTCCCAACGCGCGAATCGAAATCGAGGATGCGGGAGCCGTTCCTTTCGTGATCATGGCCCGGGTGGAAACCGTGATCAGAGAACTGGGCCTGGACAATGGAAAAGCGTTCCTCCCTCCCTGGAACGAAACGATTCCGGAAAGCAAGCCGGATCGATTCCGGCGTTCCAGACTGTACCTGCCCGGAGATCAACCCAAGCTTTTTCTCAACGCAGCGGTTCATGGGCCGGACGGATTGATCCTCGACCTGGAGGATTCCGTGGCCCCGGGAAAGAAGAACGGTGCCCGGATCCTGGTTCGAAACGCGTTGCGGGCTGTGGATTTCATGGGCGCGGAGCGAATGGTGAGGATCAACCAGTTGCCCATCGGACTGGATGATCTGGAGATGATCGTGCCCCAGAAGGTGGACCTGATTCTGATCCCCAAGGTGGAGAGTCCCACTCAGATATTTGAGGTGGAACGCCGGGTGGATGAGATCCTGGGGAGGGTTGGCGTGGACGGAGATCGTCCCCTCTTTTTCATGCCCATCATCGAAAGCGCCAAAGGTGTCATGAATGCGTCTCTCATTGCGGGATCCTCCGGGCGCAACGTCGCTCTGGCCATTGGGCTGGAGGATTACACCGCGGATATCGGAACCCAGCGCACCAACGAAGGAAGGGAGAGCTTCTTCGCACGTTCCATGCTGGTGAACGCGGCCCGTGCCGAGGGGTTGCAGGCGATTGACACGGTTTTTTCCGATGTCCGGGATATGGATGGATTACGGAACAGTGTGCTCGAGGCGAAAGCACTGGGATTTGACGGAAAGGGATGTATCCACCCACGCCAGATCGCTGTGGTCCATCGGGCCATGGCCCCGGAGGGAAAAGAGATCGACAAGGCCTCGAAAATCGTTCTGGCATTTGAACTGGCCCAGCGGGAAGGCCGTGGCGTGGTTTCCCTGGGCAGCAAAATGATTGATCCTCCGGTGGTGAAACGGGCCCTGCGGGTGATTCGTATCGCCGAGGAGGAGGGACTCCTCCCGGAGAACTGGAGAGAGGGCGATGCGGCGGAGAAGCGGACCGCTGGAGGTAAACAATGACCCGTAGAAAGGAAAAATCGGAAAAAAACGCGGCCGGACGCGTGGTCCCCTTATGGGTAAACGAGAAACCCCAGGTCCCGTTCCAGGGAGTGGGAAAGTATCGCCCTTCCGGGAATAAAGCGGCGCCGCCCCTGCGTTCCTGCGCGGACTACCCGCGGGATGGAGACAAACGGATCGCTACGATCATGGAAGCGTTGAAAAAATGTGGATTGAAGGATGGAATGACGATCTCCACCCATCATCATATGCGCAATGGGGATTTCGTGGCCAACATGGTGTTTGACGCGGCCGCGGAACTGGGTGTAAAGGGACTGCGCTGGTTTCCCAGTGCCGCTTTCCCGGTACACGCGCCGAATATCCGCCATCTGAACTCCGGCGTGATCCACCATATTGAGGGCAGCATGAACGGACCCCTGGGGGACTACTGCTCAGAAGGGAAGATGCGGGGTACGGGGGTTCTGCGGTCCCACGGGGGGCGCTGGCAGGCGATCCAGGACGGAGAAGTCCACATCGATATCGCCGTCATCTCCGCACCTGCCGCCGATAGCTTCGGGAATGCAAACGGACTTCGTGGTCCGGCGGCCTGTGGGCTGCTGGGTTTCGCCCTGGCGGATTCCCGGTACGCGGACCGCGTGATCGTGGTGACCGACAACCTGGAGCCTTTTCCCTGTATTCCATGGCAGATCCAGGGCAATGACGTGGACTATGTGGTGGAAGTGGAGAGCATCGGGGATCCGGAAAAGATCATTTCCGGAACGACGCGGCTGACCCGCAGTCCGGACCGGCTCCACATCGCTGAGATGGCTCTCAAATTTGTGGCCGAAGCCGGGCTCCTCCGCAATGGATTTTCGTTTCAGGCCGGAGCGGGGGGAACCAGTCTCGCCTTTGCCATCTTCCTTCGGGATTTCATGCGGGAAAACAACCTTCATGCCCGTTTCATGCGTGGCGGATCAACCCGTTACATGACCGAAATGCTGGAAGAAGGTCTGGCGGACTACCTGCTGGACGGGCAGACATTCGACCTGGACGGGGTGAGCTCCATGCGGGAGAACCCGGCCCACCAGAACACCAGTCCCTTCACCTCGTACAATTACCACGGAAAGGGGAACTTCGCCTCCATGGTGGATATCGTGATTCTCGGTGCCACGGAAGTGGATGTGGATTTCAATGCCAATGTGGTGACCCACTCGGACGGACGCCTGCTCCACGGAATTGGCGGGTGGCAGAACTGTCTTTTCGGGCGCACCGTGATCCTTCCGATCCCCCTCTTCCGGGATCGGATCCCCGTCATCGTGAACCGGGTCACCACTCTGTGCGGGCCCGGAGAACTGATTGACGTTGTGGTCACGGAGCGGGGAATCGCTGTCAATCCGGCGAGAACGGACCTGCTGGACGCGGTCCGGGGTGCCGGACTTCCACTGCGCACGATTGAGGAGCTGAAGGCGGAAGCGGAACATGTCTGTGGCGGAACTCCGGCCGGCCCGCGCCTGCTGGAAAAAACAATCGCAGTGATCAAGTGGGTGGACGGTACCGTGATCGACGC
>CAYVBC010000025.1:0-4217 GCA_964449545.1 uncultured Clostridia bacterium
CGATACGCATTGATCAGGTGTTGCATGGCATCTTTGACCTGGAGTTTTCGTTTCTTCAGCTCACGCTCCACAATCAATTCTTCCGGAGTATTCAATCCCTTCTCACACATGGTATCCAGACGCTGTTCAAATTCCTGATGTTCAATGAACAATTCGCGGAAACGCCCGTCTTTCTCAATTAATATCTCTCTGATTCTCTGGTCTTCCATGATCACACTTGCTTTTGCTTGGTCTCTTTCCGACTCCTGCAGAACTTCAGGTAACTCTGCATGTTGCGATCCTTACCGATAATCGACAGGGTTGAAATGGCCGCTTCCTGTACGGATTTATCCATGACATTCAACACGATATAATCCAATCCCCTGGAGATCGCCAGTGAAAGAAAATACGCGGTAAGCATATATCTTCGAGGCAACCCATGGGACAGCGTATTCAGGTTTCCAATGGTTTTAACCTGAGGAAAATCAAGTTTGAACAATTCCAGGGTGCTCAGAAATGTCCTGCCATTGGAAAAGTTCTCCTCCAGTGGGCGAACCATCGGATTCAACAGTATGTTTCCTCTTCGAATACCTTTGTCCAGAAGGTAATCCACATATTTCTGGGCGGTCAGCAGGGATTTTTCCGGATAGATTTCCATATCCTTGCTGTGCTCCTGGGTCAGGGCGATAATTTTAATATCCCGATCCGTATTCAGTACCGTATCGCAGAGGGCATCGATCTTTTCGCGATTGAACTCCACGTCTCCAACAATAATTTCAGATTTGGAGATTCGAATCGCTTCAATCAGCGTTTCCACATTCTGACTGCGTACAAGGATTTTCCCTCCCTCGGATTCCAGGAGGGGAATGATTTTTCTCAGGAAAGGAACTTCATTATGCAGAAGAGGCATGGCATTGAGTTCAACGTACTCAGCGCAGTTCTCTAACTGGGTACAGGCCTCTCTGCGGATGTATTCCACATCCATCTTGTTCATCTTGTCCAGTACCTTCTTGTTTCCGGAATTCAATGAGTTTCCAATGATCTTTAGCATTTTGAATGTTTCCTACACATTAAAAAATCCTTTTAAAATAGAAACCACATCATTGCCATACCGTTCCCTTTCACGAAATTGCATTTTCCCCGGAGGGGTCAGTGGATACAATCCCGGAATCGCCGCGGCTTTTCTTTTTTCGTCTCCGGGCATTTGATTCACATCCAGGGCGGCGGCGATCAGAAGCCCCTGACTCAGGGCTTCCACCACTCCAGCCGAATCCACCACACCGGGTGCCGAGAAATCGATTACAAGCGCACCACTTTTCATATTTCCAATACACTCCCGGGATACCAGGTCAATGGTTTCCGGAGTGCGATCCAGGTTGAAGCAGAGGATATCCGAAGTTCTTATCAGGTCTTCCATCGGGACGTGGCGCACGGCAAGGTCCGTCCATATCGCTGTTGGATCGCTGCTGATCACTTTCAATCCCAGCGCAATCGCCAGTTCAGCGATTTCCACACCATTCTGAGAGAATCCGGCAATCCCCAGTGTTTTGCCGCGAAATTCCTTCAATGACTCCGCAGGCCGATATTGGTAGCCTGAAGCATGAAACATGCAATAGTCGGGTCCGATGCGGTTCAATCCCGCGAGGATCAGGCCCATGGTATAGTCGGCGATGGCGGTGGGAGTGGAAAAAGGCGTTTCACGGACTTCTATCCCCCGGGAACCGAGAAAATCGCGATCCAGCGCCGCGAATTCGGAACCGATCCGTACTAGCAGTTTGATCTCCGTCGCATGGCTCAGTAAATCTCTTTCGCATTCAATGCGACTATCCAATACGGCCGCATCAACACGATACAAATCATCCGGAAGTAAGGGAATGGATTCGATCTCCCTTTCCTGAATTTCAAACTCTGGGATTACCTTCAGCCTTTCCGAAACCCCAAGGTCAATTCTTCCGGCTAAAAGAATTTTGATCACTCCCAATTTCTCCTGGCGCAACGTGGTGAACACCAACCGCGTACAACCTGTAAGAGGTTGCAATATTAGCAGAATATCGCCTTTGTGTCAAGGTTTTCTAACCATTTGCATGGCTTTGGTTACTCTTTACACGCCGGTTTTCCCCTTGCGTACTTCCTCTGAATGACGTAAAATTTCCGCAGGGATTCAATATGTATAAAATCCCGGGAGAAGCCATGACTTTGGATGATATAGCCGGATTTCTTGAATCTCAGCGCCGCTCGCAGGACCATATTTCAACGGATGTATTGGAAGCATTGCCATGCGAGCCCCACGATCCCGATTCCGTAATCGAGATTCACAATCCCGAATTCACATCCCTCTGCCCGAAAACCGGACTTCCCGATTTCGGGTCCATAACGATCCGATATATTCCTTACCATCACATCGTGGAATTGAAGTCCCTGAAATACTATTTCATGCAGTTTCGCAGTACGGGAATTTTCTATGAGCAACTGACCCGCCTGATCCGGGACCACCTGGTCGCGAAACTGGATCCCCTGGAGATGACGATTACCGCGGAGTTCACTCCCAGGGGCGGATTATCTTCCCGTGTGATCTCCAGTTACCGGAAGCCTCAGGATGAAAGCTGATGTTCGGGATTGGGCGCTGAACCGGAAGCCATCTTAAAAATCCGGTTGTATTTTTCTTGAATAACCGGCCACGAGTAGTGATCATTGAAGAATTTCCGGCCATTCCCGCCGAGTTCGCTCCGCAATCCATCATCAGACATCAGCATTCGGATTACCGCGTTAAACTCTGCGTAATTCGTGTACCATAACCCGGCATTACTGCGAATACATTGACCTCGCAACACTTCGGTGCGCCCGTTCGCCACCACGGGTTTGCCCAATGCCCAGGCTTCCAGTGCAACCATGGAAAGGGATTCGAATTGAGATGGGATCACCAGAAATTCAGATCCCTGGAGTGCATTGAATTTTTCATCGTCCGGCATGAAGCCCAGATAACGGATTCGCGGGTGATCGGGTATCTGAATCCAGGATTTCCCGATGAGAACAAGATCCAGCCCCGGGTCTTCATCATCAGCCATCCGGGTAAAAAAGTCCAAGAGCTCAGGAACACCTTTGTTCTCATCCATACGGCCGATATACACGGCATAGGGCCCTTGAATACCGTATTTCCGGCGAAATTCATCGGGATCACAGGTTTCCGGGATTTCAGATCCCACACCAACGATCAATCCGGGTACTTCTTCATTGGAGGAGATCCGGTTGATCAGGTCTTTTTCCTCGTGTGAATTGTACACAATGGCACCGGGCAGTCTGAAAAGCCCCTTGAACATGCGTAGATACAGCACCGGATCGTGTTCCGCCGTGGGAACCAGAATGGCCTTTTCGCGAAAAGCTCGAATGCCATGATAGGAATGGTAATAACGGTATGAAAAGAAAAGAATCCGGTCAAATTCAGATTCACGACGTTTCAATTCATCAATCAGATGAGGGACCAGCGGACCCTCCTCCTCCAGCCAGTCCAGCTCGGACTGGAGATCATGTTCATCGTGAAATATATGGTCCTGAATTTTGCCGAACCGAACCGGATCCCGCTCCCGCTTCGCGCGAAACCGATGAACGGGAATCCCGTTGATCTCCGCGCTCCCCTCCGGATAGTGATGACTCCAGGTCACGTAATCCAGCGCGGTAGTGGTAAAAACTTCCACCGCAACCTGAGTGCAGATCCGCTCCGCGATCAAACGGGCATGGTATTCCGCCCCCCCATTGATCTCGATTCCGTACCGTTGAACCACAATCGCGACTTTTTGCATGGTGAAACCATTATATCACAGCCAACGGCAATGTGATTGACAATTAATGTCACTTACCCAGCGGATTCCGGGAAAAAAGGCCGCAGAATGGCATAAGTGATAGAAAATGTTGGTCCCAATATTGCTAACATATTACGAGATGGAGGTGAGTCCATGGCTGGAGCAAATTCCCGAGGATTTACTCTGATCGAATTACTGATTGTTGTGGCCATTATCGGCATTGTGGCCGCTCTGGCAATACCCAACCTGCTGGTGGCTCTACAAAAGTCCAAACAAGCGGCCACGATGAGCGACATCAGAACCATCGGCATGGCGGTTTCCACCTATGTGATGGACCATGCCGGCGTACCCGAAGTCAATGGAACCGTTTCCGAACTGGATGCCCCCTGGTTCAGCAATTATTACCTGAAAACCTTCCCGCATCAGGATTCATGGGGAGGG
>CAYVBC010000025.1:4317-13712 GCA_964449545.1 uncultured Clostridia bacterium
GGACGGGACTCAGTAATAAATGGATCGGGTGACTTTGTACTTGTACTTATCGTTGTTAAAAAGATACCCGTTGTTATAGAGATGAAGCGCGCGCATGACATCACCGCGGGCTACCTGCATGTAATGTTTCAGAATGCGGATCCCCAGGTCAATATTGTAGGTAATTTCAAAAATCCGATCGGAATTGATGGCAAGTTCATCTTTCCATACCGTGTAGTTGATCTGCATCAGCCCATAAGCGCCGGCATTTGAAACGGCTGTGGGTCGAAAATCACTCTCCACCTGGATCAGGCTGAGAATCAGGTCCGGGTCCACTCCGTACTGTCGACTCTTGTGAAACACCACACCGACGATTCTGAAAAATTCGGGGTCATGTTTCCGGAATACGCTGTCACGGTATTGGCTCAATTCAGTCCTGGCCAGGGCTGACCGGACGATCTGCAACTCCTTCTCCGACTTCTCCAACCGAGCCTGGAGTGCATTGACCCGGTGGCTGTTTTTTTCATTATCCCGTGCCACATCCGTCAGGGCCGCGAAAAGCACGACACCTGCCATCACCAATGGCACGACAATATAAAGAAATTTTCTTTTTTTCATTGTACCTCCTGAACTCTCCCCAGAGCCATATGATATTATTATAGTGTATATTCTATCAAAACACACTACATATGTCAATCCCGGAGCGAATCCACGAATTTTATGATACAATCAAAACACTACTGAAGCAGGAGACACACCATGGCTGAAACCCAGGGGAAACGAGCCCTCATCAGTGTATACGACAAGACTGGAATTGAAGAGGCCGCCCGTCTGCTGCATGCGGCCGGTTGGGAAATCATCTCTACGGGAGGCACTGCCGCTCACCTGAGAACCCACCACATTTCGGTGACGGATGTGGAGAAAGTAACCGGTTTCCCCCATATCCTTGATGGACGGGTCAAAACCCTCCACCCCCTGATATTCGGCCCTGTTCTTGCCCGTGAAGTGGAAAGCCACCGCCGGCAACTGGCGGATCTCAACACGGCCCCGATCCACCTGGTGATGGTCAACTTCTACCCCTTTGAATCCGCACTTGAGGATCCCGACGCCACGCCTGCATCCATGGTGGAAAAAATCGACATCGGAGGCCCCTCCATGGTTCGGGCCGCGGCCAAGAACCACGACCATGTGGTCGTTGTGGTGGATCCCGATGACTATATTCCAATCTGTTCCAGGCTGGCCGCTGAAGGGTTGATTGACGCGGATACCCGGCGCCATCTGGCCCGGAAAGCTTTTTCCGCCACCGCGTACTACGACGCCTTGATCGCACGCTATTTCACTCCCGAAGATGCGCCCCATCCCGCACTCTTTACCCTTCCCGGCCGGAAGGCCATGGACCTCCGTTACGGCGAGAACCCGCATCAGTCAGCGGCTCTCTACATCTCCAACCCCGAGTCTCCACTACGTCGGATGCGGCAACTCCAGGGGAAACCGCTCTCTTTCAACAACATTCTGGATGCATCCATGGTGTACGAAGTGGTTTCACGCTTTTCATCCGACCGTCCATTCTGCGTGGTGGTCAAGCACCAGAACCCCTGCGGAGCCTCCAGGCGGGACACCCTGGCCGAAGCGTTCAGCGCCGCATTCGCGGGAGACCCGACATCCGCCTACGGTGGCATTGTCGGCTTCAACATGGAGCTGGATGGTGAAACCGCTGACCGGATGAAAAAAATCTTTTTTGAAGTGATCGTCGCTCCCTCTTTCTCTTCGGAGGCTCAGGAAATCCTCAAACGCAGGAAAAAGCTTCGCCTCCTTCAGATGCCCCCGGGCTTTCAGGAACCCGGAGACATTAAAACCGTTCCCGGAGGATTCGTGCGGCAGCAGGCCGACCACGCCATTGCGGATGCCCATACTTTTGAGAATCAGACAAAACGCCAGGTTTCAGACAGTGAGTTGAGGGATGTGGAACTGGGGTGGAAGCTGATTAAGTTTGTTAAATCAAATGGGATCCTGTTGGTGAAAAACGAATCTCTGATCGGCGTCGGCGCGGGTCAGATGAGTCGAGTGGACTCCGTCCGCATCGCGTTGGAGAAGTGCGGGACTTCTCCTTGTGGCGGTGTTCTGCTGTCGGATGCGTTCTTCCCCTTCGCGGATTCCATTGAAATCGTTGCGGCGAAGGGCATCGAAGTGGTTGTGGAACCCGGAGGCTCCATCCGCGATGAGGAAGTGATCGCCATGGCCGGTGAGAAGGGAATATCTCTCCTGTTCAGCGGGATGCGTCACTTTCGCCACTGACAATCGGGGACTGTCCCGGTATTACCACACCCGCTTTCCGGGCCAGTTTGGAAAACATGCGCAGCGGGAAGCCCATTACATTAAAAAAGCATCCATCAATCCGCTCCACGAACAGGGCCGCCCTTCCCTGAATGGCATATGCGCCCGCTTTATCCATATATTGAGCCACTTCCAGATAAGATTCTATCTCCTCTCCGGATATCGGACCGAACCATACCCTTGTCCGGGAAAAATCGTAAAATTCCTTCCCTGAATATAGAATGGCCACTCCGGTCCATACTTCGTGCATACAACCTGAAAGGCGTCGCAGGATGCGGACCGCGTCTTCCCTGGATTCAGGTTTCCCGATCTTATCCCCATCCAGGATCACCACTGTATCCGCGCTGACCACGGGGATATCCGGTGAAAGGGTGGATGCCACACTCTTCCCCTTTTCCAGACTCACACGGCGCAGGAAGTCCGTCAGCGCCTCGCCCTCTTCCCACACTTCCTCCACATCCGGTACCACGACTCTCGGGTTCAAACCAATCATTCGCATCAGATCCAATCTGCGTGGAGAACCGGATGCAAGGACAATCTCATTCATGGGTGGCTCCTGAAAACAGTTTTAACGAAGTTGATATTTTTCGATCAGGTAACGCAGAGATCGATAACTGAGGCGGAGTGTTTCCGCTGTCTTCTTTATATTGGATCCATTCATTTCCAGTGCTTCCGCAATGATCCGGCGACTCAGTTCGTCAATGTATTCTGAAAATGAAAAATCTTCCGTGGCCAGAATAGCCGGGATATCCTTCTGATCCGACGAAATGGCGGAAACATGGTAAAGTAACTCCATCGGGAGAGATTTGGAGGAGATCATATCATCCTTTTCCAGGGCCACGGAACGCTCCACGAAATTCTCCAGCTCGCGGACATTGCCCGGCCAGTCGTACTCCATGAACTGCGCGGCCACCTCCTCGGAAAAACCCTGGATGTTCTTGGAGAAACGTTTGTTGTACAGGGACAAAAAATATTGCATCAGTGGCCGGATGTCATCCTTTCTTTCCCGCAAAGCCGGCAACTGAATGGAAATGACGTTCAAACGGTAAAAAAGGTCTGAACGAAATTTCCCATCCTTCATCTCCGCAGCCAGGTCTCGGTTCGTGGCGGAGATAATGCGTACGTCAACGTCAATTTCACGGTCCGCTCCGACCCGTCGGATCCGTCTCTCCTGGATGGCCCGAAGAAGCTTGACCTGCATTTTTTGAGACATTTCCGCGATCTCATCGAGAAAGAGGGTGCCCTTATGGGCATGTTCGAACAGTCCTTCCTTGTCTCTGTAGGCATCGGTGAATGAACCCTTACTGTGTCCAAACAACTCACTCTCCAGCAGGTTTTCCGGCAGAGCGCCACAGTTGATGGAAACAAATCTCCTGTCCCTCCTTGGACTTTTATTGTGGATCGCCCGGGCGATCAATTCCTTTCCGGTTCCGCTTTCTCCGCTCACCAGGACCGTTGAATCCGTCTGGGAAATCGTCTCGATCAGTTCGAATATCCGTTCCATACGCTGGTTTCCGCCAACGATGTTTTCGAAACGGCGCTGGTCGTTCAACTGGCCGCGAAGTTCAGTGTTCTCCGTTTCCACCTGCTTCCACTTCAACGCCTTGGCGACCACCACTTTCAATTCCTCAATATTGAAGGGCTTCGTGATGTAATCCTCCGCGCCCAGCTTCATGGCTTCCACCGCGTCATCCGTTGACGCGTAGGCGGTAATCATCAGCACGGGCAGAGCGGGATCCAGGGTCTTCACCTTCTGAAGCAGCTTGATTCCACTCAAATCGGGCATTTTTATATCGGAAACAACCAGGTCAATGCCTCCCTTCTTCAGTCGATTCAACGCGGAACGGGCATCTTCAGCACACTGCACGCCATATCCCTCTTTCTGGAGAATAATCTTCAGCATGTCCCGCAAACTGGCATCATCGTCCACGATCAGAATGGTTACTTTTTCGTGAAGCATACACTCACCTCGGTGCCGATATTTCTTTCCGATTTCACCTGAATTGAAAAACCATGAGAATCGAGAATCCGTTTGACCAGAGCCATTCCGAGCCCGATGCCGGATGTAAACCGCGAGAAGAAGGGCACTAAGATCCGATTCATGTCCTCTTTGGACATGCCCACGCCATTATCTTTAACAGACAGAATCACATCTCCCCCATCCCGGTACAGGGACACGTCTACAATCCCCTTTTCCATCACCGCCTTTACCGCGTTATTCATCAGGTTCCATATGACCTGGGAGATCTGCCTCGGGTCCGCGGTCACCATGAGACCCGGTTCACAACGGCAATTGAAACGGACTTGCGGGTGAGTGGGCTTGAGTAATTTGACCACATCATTCACCAGGGAATCCAATTCGAAGCTCTGGTTCTCCAGGGGGGTTGTTTTGGTGAAATCAAGAAAATTTTCAATCGAGCTGGAGAGTCGGGAAGATTCCTTCACAATGATCTCCATGAGATTTGAATACTCCGGAGTCACTTTCATCTCCCCACGCAGGAATTGCACCGATCCGGAGATTGATGCGAGAGGATTGCGGATTTCGTGCGCCAGGCCCGCCGCCATCTCTCCAATGAGGGCCAGGTGTTCCCGCTCTTTCAGTTCCTGCTCGATCCGCTTCTTGTCGGTCAGATCGGTCAGGATAAAGACAAAGACCTCTTCCATGGCGTACAGAGCGGTTAAACGCGTGATTGTGATCCCCATGATCCGGCCGTTCAACTCCTTCTCCAGGTAGTACCCGGCCCGATCATCCCTGCGCCTCCGCACCGTTTCCACCTCTTCTTCGGTCAACAGTACGGTCAACACATTGCGATTTTTCTCCAGCTTCAGCATCTCTCTGCCGATTTCATTGTACGAGATGACCTTCCCATTGTGGTCACAGGTCACGAACCCGTTGTGCATCCTGTCCAGAACGGTATTGTTCAACTGTAACAGGTCTTCCAGGTTTTCCCGAACGTTTTTCAGTTTTTCGTCCGTAGCGCGGATTTTTTCAAAATAAGCGGAAGAGATCAACGCCACCGCGGAAAACGCGATAAAACTCATCACCAGATTGTAAATAAAAGTCGCGAGGGGAACTCGCTCCGTGGAAAGGCCCGGGAAAGAAGGCAGTACCTGGAGAAACATCAAGTCCGCCAGTATTCCGAACATGATGAATGCCATCGTAGCCACATATATGGTTTCCGTTCGTTTCAGAAAAACGGCGGATACAACGATTGGCAGGATGTACAGAAAATAAAAGGGACTGCTGATTCCACCGGAAAAATAAACAAGGAGCGTGATCACCATCATATCCACGGCCATCTGCAGGTAAATGGCGGTGCGGAATTTCACCCTGCGGATCAGGAAAATATTGAACAGGCTGAAACCGATGGCCATGGACAATGACAACAGGATGGGTACGGTGGGAAAAGGCGTTTTAAAGAATATCCCCACAAACGCGGAAATTATCGCCAGTCCGAAGAGAATGGCGATTCGGATCGAATTGGAGAGGACAAACTTACGCGAAAGCTGTTTATCCTCAAGCAGAATCAATGTGAGTCCCGATCAGAATTGTCCGATAATGCTGAACATGGGCAGGTACATGGCAACGATGACGGCGCCCACGAGTCCACCCAGAAACAGAATCATGATTGGCTCCATGAGAGAGATCAAGGCGGAAACGGATTGTTCCACCTCTTCATCATAGAAATCGGCGATCTTCGACAGCATGTTGGACAGAGAACCGGTCTGCTCACCCACTGCCACCATCTGGGTCACCATGAATGGGAACAATTTGGTCTCTTCCCATGATTCATATACGGGTTTCCCTTCCTGAACCGCAGCGCGGCTGCTCATGACCGTATCTTCAATAATCGCGTTGCCAGCGGTTTTTGCCGTAATGGTAATGGCTTCAATGATCTCAACACCGGAATTGAGCAGAGTGGACAGGGTTCGAGTCACTCGCGCCACCCCAACTTTCAGAAGCAGATCACCGAAAACCGGCGTTTTCAACTTGATTCTGTCCACGGCCCGCTTGCCCTTGTATGTGCTGTTGTAGGATTTGAAGGCAAAGAAAAGCCCTACCAGGGCGATGGCGATAATAAAGAAATTCCCCTGGAGGAATTTGGACGCGCCGATCACGATCTGAGTCGGTACGGGAAGGTCTGCGCCCAACTGGTCAAACAGGCCCTGGAATACGGGTACCACTTTCCACAACAGAACCGAAGTCAGCACCACAGCCATGACCAGAACAGCGATGGGGTATGCCAGCGCGGATTTTACCTTTCCCACCAGCTTGGTAATGTTTTCGATGTACTCGGACAGTCGCAACAGGATGGTATCCAGGTTACCCGAAGCTTCTCCGGCCTGTATCATACTGGTATACAGATCATTGAATACCTTGGGATGCTTCTGCAAGGCGTTGGAAAAATTGGATCCCGCTTCCACATCCCGGCGAACCTCAAGCAGAACCTGTTGGAAATACTTGTTTTTCTGTTGTTCGCCCAGAATGGTCAGCCCCTGGGTAATGGGGAGTCCCGCGTTGAACATGACCGACAATTGCCGGTTAAACACGGACAACTCACGCATGGATACTTTCTGGCGGCCTTTTTTCCCAAGGAAGGGGATGTTGAGCGAGGCTTTCTTGCGCTCAATACTCAGAACCTGGATCTGTTCTCTTTCAAGCGCCTTGGAAAGTTCCTGCGGAGACCGGAAAGACCGTTCTCCAGTGATGATGTTTCCCACCTTGTTCTTGCCTTTGTACTTGAATATGGGCATTTACATCCCCCTTATCGCCTTCGGGGATGGGTCCCCGAGACCTGGCTTCCGGAATACGTTTGCCGCAGATGCCCTGACAGGCTGGTAGGACCTCGCCTGATCAGTTCGCTCAATTCCTCAGGATTGTGGGAATTGGACATGGCCGTGTCCATGGATATGTCCTTTCTGAAATAGAGATGCGCCAGAGACTGGTTGAATGTGACCATACCATATTTCTCCTGGCCCGTCTGCATGGTTGAATATATCTGGTGAATTTTGTTGTCCCGGATCAGGTGCCGTATGGCTGGATTCGGGATCAGGACTTCGTTTGCAAGTACCCGGCCCCGCCCATCGGGACGGGGAAGCAGGGACTGGGTGATGATTCCCTCCAGGTTCATGGAGAGCTGGGTTCGAACCTGGTCCTGCTGGTGGGGCGGAAATACATCGATAATCCGGTTGATGGTCTGGGCCGCCGAGTTGGTATGCAGGGTAGCAAAAGTCAGATGGCCGGTTTCCGCGATGGTCATGGCGGCCTGAATGGTTTCCAGGTCACGCATTTCTCCAATCAGCACCACATCCGGATCTTCACGAAGAACGGATTTCAACGCCATGGGAAAGCTCTTGGTATCCGCGTGGAGTTCCCGCTGGTTGACCAGTGCCTTGCGATGGCTGTGAAGATATTCAATGGGATCCTCAATGGTGATGATATGCACCATGCGTTCCTGGTTGACCTTGTCGATCAGGGCCGCGAGAGTCGTGGTTTTTCCCGATCCGGTGGGGCCTGTAACCAGCACCAGTCCCCGTGGTTTGTCGGCCATTGTGGCGACAACCGGGGCCACTCCCAGCCGTTCGAAACCCCATATTTCATAAGGAATTCGGCGAAAAGCGCCGGCCACGGCTCCGCGCTGCATGAAGATATTGGCGCGGAAACGAGCGATCCCCTTGATACCGAAAGAAAAATCCAGTTCCCAGTTCTCTTCAAACTTATGTTTCTGGTTGTCGTTAAGAATACTGTATATGATCTGCTTGGTTTCTCCGGGTGTCAACGGCGGATGTTCAATCCTTCGGATCATCCCGTGAACCCGGATTGTGGGCGGGGCGTTGGTCGTTATGTGGAGATCAGTGCCGCCTTCATCCACCATGAGCTTCAATAACTGCGGTAACGGCAATGCCATGCGATTCTCCTACATCTTTGTTGTTTCACGCAAGACCTCTTCAATGGAGGTCATGCCCAGCTTGATTTTTTCGATTCCACTGCGTCGCAGGGTCAACATTCCCTTTTCCCGGGCTTTCTGGCGCAATTCCGATGTGGAGGCGCCAACCATGATCAACTCACGCAGTTCCTCGTCAATTTCCATGACTTCAAATAATCCCACACGGCCCTTGTACCCTGTATTATTACACTTTTCACAACCGTTGGGCTCGAATACTTCCACTTTCTTGGCATCTTCTGGCTGGAACCCGATATCGATCAGGGTCTGAATGGGCACCTTGGCGACCTTACGGCATTTGGGACAGAGCCGGCGTATGAGCCGCTGCGCAACCACAAGGCGAACAGCGGAGGATACCAGGAATGGTTCAATTCCCATGTTAATCATCCGGGCAATGGTGGACGGGGCATCATTGGTGTGCAGGGTTGAAAGGACAAGGTGGCCTGTCAAAGCGGATTTAATCGCGATATCAGCGGTTTCAAAATCTCGAATCTCTCCCACCAGAATGATATTGGGATCCTGCCGTAGAAATGATCTCAGGGTGGCGGGGAAGGTCAGTCCGATCTGATCCTTGATGTTGACCTGATTGATACCGAATATATTGAATTCCACGGGGTTTTCCGCAGTCAGAATGTTCACTCCCTCATCATTCAGCTTGGAAATTGCGGAGTAAAGCGTGTTGGTTTTTCCGGAACCGGTGGGACCGGTGACCAGGATGATTCCCCATGGCTCCGCGATGCTGTGTTCGAACCGTTTTAATGATAACGACTCGAAACCGAGTTTCGTCATATCCAGCATCAGGTTATCCTTGTCCAGAATACGGATCACGATCTTTTCCCCGTGAATGGTGGGAAGAGATGACACCCGCATATCCACCATTTTGACCAGGCCGTTCACCTTCAACTTCGTTTTAATCCGTCCGTCCTGGGGCAGTCTGCGCTCAGCGATATCGATTCCGGAAATCAGTTTGACCCGGGCCAGCACTTTGTTTCTCAGGTTCATGGGAGGGGTCATGTATTCATGCAGCATACCGTCAATCCGAAAGCGTACACGGAACACTTTCTCGTAGGGCTCGAAATGGATGTCGGAAACGCCCTTTGAAATCGCGTCCTGAAAGATCAGGTTCACCAGCTTGAT
>CAYVBC010000026.1:0-13599 GCA_964449545.1 uncultured Clostridia bacterium
ATTTTTATCCGTCAACTGAAGGAAAAGTCGCAGGCAGCGCAACCGGTTTTGGGAGCTGAAGTTTGAAAATCACGCCAATCGTAACCCGGGAATACCGAATGATCGTAAAGAAGCGTTCTTTCCTGATTTCCACCATCCTGACCCCGGCAATCATGGCGGCTTTTGTTTTTCTTCCCGTACTTCTGACCCGCGTCGGCCGCGGTGAAAAGACCATCCATATTGCGGATTATTCAGGAATTGTGGCCACGTCACTGATCCGGACCGCAGTCCGTTCCGCACCTTCACTCCAGTTGAAAGCCATCCCCACAAAAGGCACAAATCCGGGCGAAATGGTACCCCGCTACAATCAGGAACTAATCACAAAAAAAGTGGATGGATTCCTGCTGATTCACCCGGATGTACTTGCTTCCCGGAAAATCCACTACTACGCCCAGAATATTTCAGACTTTGAAACCAATCGCTACCTGGTGGAAACGACTCGCGCAATCATAACCCGCCATATCCTGGAAAAGCAGAAAATTGACGCCGAAATCGTTCTGGACGCCACTCGAAATATCCACCTGGAAACCTTCAAGGTGAAGAGAAAGGGCGCCTCACCCTCCAGTTCCGGCCTGGACTACACCCTGTCGATCTTCATGTTGACTATTCTCTTTACCATTATCATGGCCTACGGGCAATTGATTATGCGCGGCGTTCTCGAAGAGAAAAACAACCGGGTGGTGGAGGTTCTGATCTCCTCGACTCGAGCCACCACTATTTTTTACGGAAAAATTATCGGGATCGGGCTGGCGGGTCTGACGCAGGTTGCTCTATGGATCGCCATTGGAGGACTTTTCATCGCCCAGTCATCCATTCCGGTAAGTCAGAGTGTCCATGCCTTTCTTAGCCCCGCTCTTGCCGCATATTTCGTGTTGTTTTTCATCATCGGATATTTCATGTATTCCATCCTGTTCTCGATTGTCGGAGCCACCGTCAACACCGACCAGGAGGCACAGCAGTTTGCAGCCCCCATATCCTATCTGCTGATCATCCCATTTCTTCTGGGAATCATGGTGACCCAGAACCCCGACTCCTTTCCTGTGGTGATTGCTTCATTGATTCCCTTTTTTACCCCCACGCTCATGTTCATGCGCATCAGCGTGGCCATGCCGTCCACCTTTCAGATTCTGATGTCCATCTGCCTCAGTCTGGTCACCACCCTGTTTCTCGCCTGGCTGGGAGCAAAGATTTTTCGTACCGGTCTACTGATGTACGGCAAGAAGCCCTCAATCCGGGAAATCATGCGTTGGGCCCGACACCAATGATCACCGCATTGCCGCCGCATACAGCCGCTCATTGATCCACGCTTCATCCGCGCGCCATTCCGGCAGAACGGCCTCCCACATCTCATTGTCCTCCATGCACAGGTATACAGACACTTCCCGGGAAACACGCGCCCGTATTTCCGCCAGAGCGTGACGGAACATCTCTTCCCTCAAGGGTTTGAAGTATCGGTACTTCCCGTCATACCCACAGACAAGTTCACCGGAGAACAACCGGTTCCCCGGACGTGTCAGGATTCGATTGCGCATGGCCGCCGGAAAACGCAGGGTCCCGAGGCTCCACCATGCAATGCGATCTGCTGGAATCCGGCGGGCAATCTCCGCAACCAGATCGGTGTACAATCCCCGCCAGCCGTCTACGGCCAGCATGGGATCAAAATGAATGGCGACCCGATACCCTTTTTCCGCTATGGCCATCATGGCGTTCAGGCGGGAATTCATGGAAGGTGCCTTCAGCTCCTCCCGGGCACAGACAGATGCCGGGTTCATAGACCAGGCCACAACGATATTGGGGAGAACCCTGCGGGCCCGCATCAGATTGCCGGTACACACGGACTTGGTTTTAAATTCAAAAACCATTCCGGGAAAACGATTGAAAAGGTCGAGTAAAAGCAGAGAATAATCCGTTTCTCGATCCAGGGCCAGGGAATCGGCCAGTTCGCCTGTTCCCAGCCTCAGGGAGGAAATCTCCCTCATGGATTCGAGCTCCGCTTCCAATTCGGAAACATTCGTGTAAAATACCGGGCGGGGATCCTGCAGGTACCCCTGTAGAATGCAGTAGGTGCATTCGAACGGGCACCCCTGGTGGAGATGGATGTTGTGGTATCCGCATGAAACCGTGTCCGGAGAACACGGGCAATGACGAACGAAACGACCGGATTGTCGAGCCCAAAGCACCATGCCCCCCATCTTATATCAAGTCCCTGTCGGCTTCAACCCGGCAATGGCCCTCCGGGGGATCATCGCGCCTGTGGTTCCGTATTCCGCCTTCACAAGCAAATCTGCGCGGACTCGCTATTCGTTGACACTATCCACAAAAGGTACTACTATGAAAAAATGAAATTTCTGCGATGGAGCGCCATTTCAATACTCGTTGTCGGGCTGTTCTACCTCTTTTTCCGCAATATTCACCTGTCAGAAGTCATCAAACACATTCGCAATGTTTCTCCCCTTTACCTGGTCCTGTTTTCCATCGGGCTTCTCCTGCAGCAGGTTCTTCGCGGCTACCGCTGGGGAATCATTCTTAGACCGAGAAAGCAACGGATCCGCATAATTTCACTGACAAATTTTACCCTGATCGGATTTCTGATCAACACCCTGGTACCGGGCCGGGTCGGGGAACCGGCCAGAGGGATCCTGATGGCACGCAAGGAAAACATCAAAAGCTCCCATGGCCTTGCTTCCGTTGTCATTGAGCGCGTCCTTGATTCCATCACCATTGCCGCATTATTCCTGGTTTCACTGATTATTCTCGGAAAAAACCAGACCCCGGTTGTGCTCACCATGCGGAAAGTGGCATTCATTGCCCTTCCCATGCTCCTGGGGGTTCTGGCGCTGTTTACGGTTTTGAACCGCCCGGGCGGCTTTTCCTGGGCTTCCAGGCGAATCGAATTTCTGGTCCGCATTGTTCCCAGGACAAAGCGAGAAGCCGCACGCAACGGGATTCTTCATTTCATCCAGGGATTGAGAATCCAGCTTAATACCCTTGACTCGCTCAAGCTGACCCTCTCTTCCATCGCCATCTGGCTGATCGTGATCCCCTTTTACTGGATCCTTCTGAATCCCATGGGAATCCAGGCCACGCTGTCGGAGACACTGACTTTCTATTGCCTGCTCGTTGCCGCGGCATCCATTCCCACTCCGGGAATGGCAGGGAGTCTTGACGCAATGTCAAAGCTGGTTCTGGTCAGTATGCTTGGGGCTAATCCGGAAGCCGCGGTCGCGTTTACCCTTCTGATGCACATTCTTCTCATTCTTGTGCTGACGGGTGGGGGGTTTATCGCCCTGGCGGTAGAGGGTGTCCAGCTGAAGGGAATTCAGCGTATCGGGAGGGCCGAATGAAATGCTCGCAATGTAAAAACCTGGAAGACAAGGTGATTGAAACAAGAGAAAATCGTGATGGGTGTTATATTCGCAGGCGACGGGAATGCCTGAATTGCGGGCACCGGTTTACAACCTACGAAAAGATTGAGAATGTCCCGGTCATGGTGGTCAAGAAAGACGGCAGGCGAGAACCCTTCAGCCTCGATAAAATCCGGAAGGGGCTGTATCGGGCAGTTGAAAAACGCCCTCTCTCAGTAAAACAGATTGAACAGATTGCCAGCCAGATGGAAGATCTGGTTTCTGCTTCGGAAAAAGAGATTCCCACCCGCGAAATCGGGGAACAGATCATGACGCGACTGAAACGACTGGACAAAGTGGCCTATGTCCGCTTTGCCTCAGTATACCTGGAGTTCAAAAGCCTTGAGGAATTCCTCTCGGAACTACAGGGTCTCTTGAAGAAGGAGGAATAATGGGGAAAAAAAAC
Organism: uncultured Clostridia bacterium; assembly: GCA_964449545.1. Taxonomy (GTDB): domain Bacteria; phylum Acidobacteriota; class Aminicenantia; order UBA2199; family UBA2199; genus UBA876. The sequence continues at coordinate 3,850 of CAYVBC010000026.1, forward strand.
ATACTTGTTCAGGAAATTCAGATAGACAAAAAGTTTTCTTCCGGCTTCAGTACCCATGTGGACTGGGAGCCGAGAACCAATATCATCGAATGTGGCATTGCCGTCATTATCGAAGTGGAGCTTCCCGGTGTAAATCGCAAAGATATCTCTATTCTGCTGGAAAGTGAACGCGAATTGGTCATTAAAGGGACCAAGCCCAAACCGATTGTCACCGAACCCAATGTCACGTATTACCTTTTCGAACGGGAATTCGGGCAGTTCTTCAAACACATCCTCATTGACTTTCCCCTGGATACGGAGAACATTGAGTCCGTAATGAAAAATGGCGTCCTGACAATCCGTATTCCAAAAAAGCCACGACGCCGTGTTTCGGTTAACGTGAAGTGACGAGGTAAACAATGACCAAAGAAAAACCAGCCAAGACAGAGGCGCCAGGGCCCGCAGAGAAAAAGGAAGAAGTATCGGAAAGCATACAGATCCCTGAAAAATTACCCATTCTCATGCTACGGGATATCGTGGTTTTTCCTTACATGATCGTCCCTCTTTACGTCGGTCGGCCGAAGTCAAAACAAGCCGTGGACCACGCCCTGAATTCAGATCGAATGATTCTTCTGCTTACCCAGAGGCAGGCTGAAGTAGAGGACCCGACATCGGACGAACTCTATCTCACTGGAACCGCGGCATTGATTGTCCGAATGTTGAAACTGCCGGACACTCGAATGCGCGTTCTGGTTCAGGGAATTGCCAGGATCCGCGTGAAGATGATCAAAGACAATGGAAAAATGCTGATCGCGGATGTCTCGGTCATGGAGGACCAGGAACCCGACTCTCCGACCATTCGTGACCAGGCATTGATTCGCAACGTTCGCGAAAAATTCGAACAGATGTCCAAGCTGGGCAAGCAGATTCCCAATGAAATACTGGTGATCACGGAAAATATCGAAGAAGCTGGAAAGCTGGCGGATATCATTGCGTCAAACCTGGACTTGAAAATTCCGGAATCACAGAAAATCCTGGGGGAGCCCAACAGCTTTGTCCGCCTCATGACCGTGTACGAATACCTGACGTATGAACTGGAAATGCTCAACATTCAGAATCAGATCACAATGAAAGCCCAGGGCGAAATGGATAAGAATCAGCGTGAATATTTCCTGCGTCAGCAACTGAAAGCCATCCAGAAAGAACTGGGTGAAGAGGGTGAAAACGCTGAAGAAATCGGCTCATACCTGATTCGCCTCGAATCAGCGAAGCTTCCGGAAAATGCACGCAAAGAGGCCCAGAAATCCATTGAACGTCTTCAGAAAATGCATCCGGAATCCGCGGAAAGCGCGGTCTTGCGAAACTACCTGGACTGGATGCTGGATCTGCCCTGGAACCGTTCCACCCGGGACAGCCTGAATCTGAACAAAGCGGCCCGAATCCTTAATCAGGACCATTATGGCCTGGAAAAAGTAAAGGAGCGAATCCTGGAATACCTCAGTGTCCGGAAACTCACATCACGGACACACGGGCCGATTCTATGCTTTGTCGGCCCACCAGGAGTGGGAAAAACCTCTCTGGGTAAATCCATTGCCCGGGCCCTGAACAAGAAGTTTGTCCGCATCTCTCTGGGTGGTGTTCGGGATGAAGCGGAGATCCGAGGTCATCGACGCACCTATGTCGGCGCCTTACCGGGAAAGATTATTCAGGAAATCCGTCGCACCGATGCCAACAATCCGGTATTCATGATGGATGAAGTCGACAAGATCGGCGCGGATTTCAGGGGAGACCCCTCATCCGCTCTGCTGGAAGTCCTGGATCCGGAACAGAACAACGCTTTCATTGACCACTATCTTGGCGTCCCCTTCGACCTTTCAAAAGTCATGTTCATCACAACAGCCAACATGCTTGAACCCATTCAACCGGCTTTCCGAGACAGAATGGAAATCATTCACCTGCATGGATATACTGAAGAAGAAAAACTGGAAATCGCCCGTCGCCACTTGATTCCTCGCCAGATTAAGGAAAATGGACTGACATCGGAACTGATTCGATTTACCCCCGGTGCCATCAGCAATCTGATCCGTTTTTATACCCGTGAAGCGGGTGTCCGCAACCTGGAAAGAAATCTGGGGAGCATCTGTCGCAAGATCGCCTACCTGGTTTCTCTGAAGCAAAGAAAACTATACAAGATTACGGCACGAAACCTTGAGAAATACGCGGGCGCCCCGAAACTGTTCAAGGATCAACTGCTGGAAGAGGACTCCGTGGGTGTGGCGACGGGAATGGCCTGGACGCCTTATGGTGGAGACCTTCTTTTTATTGAAGTCAAACTGATTCCAGGAAAGGGAAAGCTGATTCTGACCGGATCCCTGGGAGACGTCATGAAGGAGTCCGCCAGCGCCGCGCTCAGTTTTCTCAAAGCCAGTGCGGGTGCCCTGAAAATCGACCCGCTATCTTTCGACAAACATGACATTCATATCCATGTCCCGGAAGGGGGAATTCCTAAAGACGGCCCCTCCGCGGGAATCGCACTGACAACAGCCCTGTGTTCCGCATTCTTGAAGCTTCCTGTCCAGAGGGAGATCTCCATGACCGGAGAAATCACATTGAGGGGAAAAGTCCTTCCGGTCGGCGGCATCAAGGAAAAGGTACTGGCCGCAAGAAGAGCCGGGATTCAGACCATCCTGATGCCGGAAAAAAACCGGAAGGATCTTGGAGAGATGAAGCCCCATGAGCTCAAGGGCATCCAGTTTCACTTTATTCGCCGTATTGAAGATGCCGTTAACCTGGCTCTGGGTCAGAAAGTTTTCTGATGGACGAAGAACAGCTGGTCCTTCATCTTCAGAATCACTTTCCCTTCAGTGGAGAAAAGGGGATCGGTGACGACGCATCCGCCCGTCGTTTGGGTCCTGATGCGCTTGGCTTTGTTCATCTGGTGGCCAAGGATCTCCTGATCGAGAACATTCACTTTGAATTGAAATCCCATTCGATGGAAGAAGCGGGAGAGAAGTCGGTGGCGGTCAACGTCAGTGACATGGCGGCCATGGGCGGATGGGGGACGGAGATCTACACAGCCATCGGGATCCCTCCTTACGCCGGCAGGAAAGATCTCTTCCGCCTGATGTCCGGAATCCGCAGGGGGTGTAAGCGCTGGTCTCTTGAACTGGGGGGAGGAGACGTTTCCCGGGCTCCCTGCTGGATGATTTCAGTAACAATCCTGGGTCGCTCCGTACGCCCGGTGTACCGGAGTGGAGCGTGTCCAGGAGATCATATCGGTCTGATTGGACGAACCGGAGAGTCCGCTCTTGGACTCGAGTTGATTCATCGCGGAACGCCAATCCCTCTGTATTCCAGACGTCATGTTCATGTCAATCCCAGGCATTTGGCCGGACCGGTCCTCGCAGGAATGGCCTCAGCCATGATCGATACATCAGACGGTCTCATCAAGGACCTGAAACGAATCCTGACAGCATCTGAATGCGGAGCGGTCCTTGAGTCCACCAATCTGCCGGTTACCCGTCGAATGCGGGAAACCTGCCGCCAACATCAGTTGGATCCCCTTGAGCTCGCGTTAACCGGCGGCGAAGATTACGCTCTGCTGTTCACCATTGCGCCTCGGAATCTTTCTCTTCTTCAAACATCGGGCCTTCGTTTTTCACTCATCGGCCGGATACACGCAAATCCGAAGCGTCTCAGTGTCCAAAAAAAAGGCCTTGCACTGCGGGTTTCAGGACACGGATTTGACCATTTCGCAACGCCCTGATACGCGCTCAGCGCCCATGTATTGTTTGACAAAACCAAGGAAATGGTGTATATAGGGACCGAATGAAAAAGCCCTTAATATGTTTCCTCATTATCGGATTTGCCCTGATTATTCATTCCGCGGGACAGGAAGATTACCTTAAAATTTCTGCTTCCATTGCTCCGGAAAGCATCAAACAGGGTGAAGAGGGAATCCTGACATTAATCGTCGTTCCCAAGGAAGGGATCCGCATCTCATCAGCCCCTGAATTTGTCATTAAATTTGAGGAAAACACCAATCTGACTTTTTCCAAGTACTTTTTTACCGCATCGGAGCTGGACTTTGAGACAGAACAGGATAACGAAAATGTATTCCTGGATTTGAGCAAAGAGATCTCCATTCCCTTCAAAATCAAGCCTAATTCTCTGATTGGAAAACAGGTAATTCAGGGGGAAATAAAATTCACCGCGGTTTTCAAGGATCACTGGTCCTTAAAGACATTCCAGAAATTTGAAACCAACTTTCGATCAAGGCGAAACGCCCGCCTCGCGAGTAAACGCTGATTCATTATGAATAACCAGGGAAACGAATCAAATAAACTCAAAATATACATCAACACGCAGGGAGAACCATATGGATCTGTTTGAAAAATGTTACGCATACACTGTGGCGGAAGAGGCTCAAAAAAGTGGCCTGTATCCTTATTTTACAGAAATTGAGGCAGTGGACGGCAACCATGTGATTGTGAATGGAAAACGGATTCTCATGGTGGGATCCAACAACTACCTGGGACTTTTCGACAACGAAAGAATCAAAGAGGCCGTAATCAAGGCCGTAAATCAATATGGTTCCTCCACATGTGGTTCCCGGTTTCTAAACGGTACCTATTCTCTCCATGTGGAGATAGAAAGGCGCATCGCGGACTTTATGGGAAGAGAAGAAGCTCTCTGTTTCAGTACAGGAATGCAGACAAACCTCGGGGTTATCTCCGCCCTTGCCGGACGAAACGATGTCATCATTATTGACCGCATGGTGCACGCTTCGATCGTAGATGCCACCCGACTTTCTTTCGCCAACATCGTCAAGTATCGTCACAATGATATGCAGGATCTGGAAGAAAAGCTGAAACGAATCCCGGAAGATAAAGGCAAGCTGATGGTAGTGGACGGCGTTTTCAGCATGGAAGGAGATCTGGCCAACCTTCCGGAACTGGTCCGACTGAAAAAGAAGTACAATTGCCGCCTCATGGTGGATGATGCCCACAGCGTCGGCATTATGGGAAAAAACGGTCAGGGAACCGCGGAACACTTCAACGTCAGTGAAGATGTCGATCTGGTGATGACCACCTTCTCAAAAGCATTCGCGTCGCTCGGTGGCTTTATTGTGGGAGACAGAAAGGTTATTCAATTCATCAAACACAGTGCCCGGGCTCTGATTTTTTCCGCATCCATCACCCCCGCTTCACTGGCCGCTGCCAATGAGGCACTGAGTATCATCCAGACCGAGCCCTGGCGTCGCGAAAGACTCCGGCATATCAGCCGAACCATGAACAGAGAACTTCAGGCCATGGGGTATCATACCGGAAACACTGAGACCCCGATCATCCCCGTATTTATTCATGATGTGGAAAACACCTTCAAGTTGTGGCATTTTCTGCGCGATTACGGAATTTTCACCAACCCCGTCATTGCTCCGGCCGTACCACCTGAAGATGCCCTGATCCGGACCTCCTTCACGGCGACTCACACGGACGAAGACCTGGAGTTCATCCTCAAAGGATTTCACGAAGGCGGAAAAGCCATCGGCATCATTTGATGGAATGACATCGCTGGATATATCCGCGGTCATCATCAGCTACAACAGCAGCGGATTTCTCAGCGCAAACTTGAAAAGCCTGCAGGAGCAGTCTCCGGCATTCAAAAAGATTGTTTTTGTGGACAATCATTCCCAGGATGATTCCCGGGAATGGCTGAAGCGACAATCCGGTATTCATCTGGTTTTGCCGGAAAAGAATCTGGGGTATGCGGCCGCGGTCAATAAGGGTATCGCAAATTGCTCCTCACGGATCGTCCTGATCGCCAACGCGGACATTATTCTTGAAAGAAATTTTACTCAAATCGCGGGGGCGTTGTTGAATGCGCAACCGGAGATCGGCCTCGTTTCTCCCCTCATTCTTCGATTCGACGGTCTTACCATCGACTCTGCCGGACAGGAATGCTCCCGTGCGCTGTATCCCCGTGAGAGAGGCTATGGTTCGCCGTTGAAAAATTGGCACCTTGAAGGTGGGCTCGTTTTCTCTGTCTGCGGAGCGGCCACCATTATCAATCGCGACGCGTTCATCAACACAATTTCCGACAATCACTTTTACGATGAAGACTTTTTCATGTTCTGGGAGGATTTTGACCTGGGATGGACCGCGACGGAGCAGGGGATTCCCGTGTGGTTCTGCCCCGAACTCCGGGTCAGACATTTTCGCAGCGCAACCCTCAGGGCAGGCCTTATTCGAAGAGTTTCCCTGGCCCTGGCCCGGCCGCCCCAACTGAAGTTCCACCTGATTAAAAACCGATACCTGACGTTGATCAAACATTTCCGCTTGAAGCGGCACTGGCGCCATATTCCCGCAATGCTCGCGAAGGACCTGCTGTGGGTTGGCCTTTTGACAATCTCAGCCCCCAGGACTATAATTATGTTACTGCGATCTGGTTCCATATTTCATCGTGCCTTGAAAACAAGAAAAAAGACCCGGAACAACTCAGCATGAATGCGGTTATTCAAGTCCTTGCTTTCAGCCTTGCGCTACTGGTCTCTCTCTATGGAACGCCAATCGCACGACGCGTGGCATACAGATATCATATTCTGGATCTCCCCGATGGCCGCCTTAAAACCCACAACGCGCCAACCCCATACATGGGCGGAATCGCCGTTTTTTTCTCTATGATCTTACCTTTAGGCCTGCTTTTCGATTTCAGTCGAGAACTATTGGGCCTCCTTTTTGCCGGCACAATCCTGTTGATGGTTGGCCTTTTCGATGATTTAAAAGCCCTTACTCCTGGAATCAAATTCTTTTTTCAAATCATCGCTGCAGGCATACTACTGAAAAGTGGTATTCGTCTTCAGCTCTCATTCATTGCCGAGTGGCTCAACTACCTCCTTTCATTTTTCTGGATCCTTTCCCTGATCAATGCCTACAACATTATTGATATCATGGATGGTCTCGCCTCTTCTTGTGCTCTGGCCGCATCCCTGATGTTATTCACCATTGCCCAGTTAAACGGAAATCAGATGGTTGCCATCATGTCTATTGCCCTGGCAGGCTCCCTGATCGGATTCCTCCGCTTCAACTGGTCACCGGCCTCCATTTACCTGGGAGACTCCGGAAGTATGTTTATCGGGATGATGATCGGTTCGCTTGTGATCATGCTGGATTACACCCGGCATAATGACCTGGGGTTTCTTACAGCCCTTTTTGTGACTGCGATCCCACTTTACGACCTTATATATGTTTTTACACTCCGATTACTGAAAGGTCGCTCTCCCTTTTGGGGGAGCCCGGATCACCTCGCTCTCCGGCTGCGAAAAAAACTCTGTCTCTCCAGTGAACAAACGGTTTCAATCCTGGCGACCTTTCAGGCCCTGCTCTGGATCCCCGTGGTACTGAACACCCTGTCCGGGCCATGGACCAGCCTGATTTCCAGCCTGAGTCTCGCGCTGTTTCTGGGTTCAATGGGCCTTTGGCTCGCGGATGAGAAAATGGGCTGATGGAGCATACGGATGTTTTAATTCTCGGCGCTGGAATCTCCGGCATGACGGCAGCGCGATTCCTGACCCCGGAATCCACAATCCTTGAAAAAGAGGGTTTCCCCGGGGGCCTTTCCACCCAATACGCTTCGGGCCCGTACTGGTTTGACTTCGGGGGCCATTACTTTCATTTTCATAACGCCCCTGCCATCCGGGAGCAGCTATCAGATATCACCCCCTTTCAGGAATACCACCGCAGATCTCGCGTTTTTATGATGAACCGGTTCATCCCGTTTCCAATCCAGGACCACATCGCTTTTCTTCCGGCCCCACTGCGCCGGCGTATTCGGAAAGAAATCTCCTGGAACCCGAAACTCACCGACACCAGAATGGATTCATACCTCCGTTCCCGATTCGGAGAAACCCTGTTTAGCCTCTTCTTTTCCCCTTTCATGACCAAATACTACCAACGGAACCTTTCAGAACTTGCAGTCGGGCTTGAACATGGCAGTATCCCACTCCCCAACAGAAAAAGCCTCTTTTCCAATAAACGGAAAGAAACAGAAACAGAAAGAGGGTATAATCCGGTCTTTTTTTACCCCCGGAAAGGGTTGAGGGAATTCTGGAATAAATACAGAGCATCCGTCAGGACAAGTCTGCGCCTTACAGAAGAGGTGATGCGGATAGACATTGAAAACCGTTGCCTTGAAACAAAGACACGCGCCTATTCCTTTCAGAGACTGATCTCCTCGCTACCCTTGCCCCATCTGATTGCGATGATGAAGGGATTGCCTGATCTCACGCGGCAATGCAGTCGCCTCAGTCACACATCAACCCGAGTTGTAAACCTGGTTCTGGCGAAGAGACGCCGAAGGTTTCACTGGGTATATCTCCCGGAAAAAGCGATCCCTTTCTACCGCTTCGGCTATTATCCGGGAGCCGGTTATTGCACCGCATATCTGGAACAATCCTTTCCCCCAACGCAAGGCTCTCACCCCCGGGATCCGGGGATTGAAACCACACTGATTCGACTGGGCGCCATTCAATCCGCAAAAGAGATTCTCCACGTATCAATCCGGGAGATCCCCATATCCTACATCCATCATGACCACGCATGGTCAAAAACCGTGCCGCCCCTTCTGGCTCTGCTTCGAAAAATGGCTGTCCACTCAATCGGACGTTATGGGGGCTGGACCTATTCATCCATGTCCCAGGACGCATTGAACGCCATGGATACCGCACTCGCAATCAACGCCTTAAGGGGTTGATTTCACTTTGATTCCGCGCTACTCTGTGAATCCATGACCACCCCGATCCGGATCCTACACCTGATTACCAAGCTCGAGTTGGGGGGTGCCCAGCGAAACACCCTCTATACCGCGGACCATCTCCGAGAATATGGATACGATGTGCACCTATGGTATGGCCCGGGTGGCGTTCTGACTTCGGAAGCCCACCAATTACCCCATCATTGGTGTGTGCCCTCTCTGAAAAGATCCCTCCATCCCCTTTATGACACAAGGGCTCTCGTTCAACTGGTCCGGCAACTGCGGAGAATCTCTCCCCAGATTATTCATACCCACTCATCGAAAGCGGGATTTCTCGGCAGAATGGCCGCAAAGATGGCGGGTATCCCCGTGATTATCCACTCTGTACACGGGTTTCCGTTTTCCCCATATCAGGCAAGATGGAAACAGGCACTTTTTCGCAACATGGAACGTGTTGCGGGAAAATGGACCTCTCACTTCATTTTTGTTTCCAATGGCGACAGGGAGACCGCTCTGCAAATGAGCCTTTGTGATCAGAACCACAGCCTGATCCACAGCGGATTCCCTCTCAGGAAATATACCCCCCACCCGGAAAACCGGGCGAATCTGCGGCGACGCTTCAGGATTCCCCCGGATGCGGTCGTTATCGGAGTTGTGGCTCCTTTCAAACCCCAGAAAGCGCTGCATCATCTCATTGAGATCGCCCACCGTGTGACCGAAAGAGCCAATGTGGTGTTTGTAATCGCCGGGGACGGGGAATTGAGGCCCGAACTGGAGAAGGACATTCGGGACAGAGGCCTGGAACCCCATTTCCGCCTTCCCGGATTTCTCTTTGATCTACCGGAAGTCATGGACCTGTTCGATGTGGGCGTCAGCACCTCTCTCTGGGAAGGACTGCCCCAGAGCCTTGTCCAGATGAGATTGAAACAGATTCCTCTGGTGGTTTCACGAATTTCAGGTAATGATGAAGTGGTGCGCCATGAGGAAAACGGTTTTCTGGTGGACTCCGGTGATTTCAAC
>CAYVBC010000027.1:0-11698 GCA_964449545.1 uncultured Clostridia bacterium
GTAATAAACTGCTTCAGGCGGTAGAAGAGAAAATACACAACGGGCAGCACAAAGAGAATCAGGATGGCCGAGGTGGTCAATCCGCCCACTGTGCACAGGGCCAGGGAGGACCAGATGTCCGTGGAATCGGCCTTTTTGAATATGATCAGGGGGAGCATTCCCAACACAGTGGTGGTGGAGGTCATGAAAATGGGCCGAATCCGCTCCTTCGTGGCAATAGCGATCGATTCCACCACCTTTTTGCTGCGCTTCAGATGGTGATTGATGTTGTCGATGAGAAGAATGGCGTTGTTCACCACGATGCCCGATAGAAGGATGACCCCGATATAGGCCGTGGAGTCGAATGAGTAGTTCATCACCGTAAACGCGATAAACACACCAATGAGGGCCAGGGGAATGGCCAGCATGATCAGCAGGGGTTGAAGCAGGTCTTCGTACAGAATGCCCAGGATCAGGTAGATCAGAACCAGAGAGAGAATGATGGCGAAGTTGAGCTGGGCCTGTTCCTCCTCGGTGATGCGGAACTTGCGTTCCTCGAGGCTTTTCTTGAATCCCGCCGGAAGGTCGAGGTTCTTGAATACGGTTTTATGGAAACGGTCACCGGAACGGTTGGACCCCATGTAATCCCAGCGTACCATGGCCACGTACTCCTGGTTTTCCCGGGTGATGCCCCCTTTCTGGGTGGTGAACTCGATATCCACCATATCCTTGATGCGGAAGGGGATTCCCTCCGGAGTGGCCAGGCCGAGGTTGAGAATGTCATCCAGCTCCAGGTCGTCCACATCATCGGCCTTGATCTCAACGGAAAGCTCCCGGTCCATGAATTTCAGGCGCTGGGAGTAGGAACGCTCTCTCAGGACGCTGGAGATGAGCATGAGGATGTAGCGTGGTTCAAGGCGGTACCGATCCAGCTTTTTGCGATTCAGGTGAAAGGTGTAGTACTTGTCCTTGGGCCCCCACCAGAATTTGACGTCCGTCAGCACCTCCACGTCCTTGATGCGCCGATGGTTCATCAGGTTCTTCTTGAGGTCGCCGGAAAGCTCCATGAGGCGCTCGAAATTGTACCCCTTGATGGTGATGGAATAGGGGAGAAAGGATCCGGTCTGGGGGTTGTAATGGTAGTTTTCCGGATCAAACCCCATGACGCCCACGCCCACACCCGCGAGCTGGGTGGCAATGCCCACCAGTTCCTGCTTCAACTGGTAGGGCAATGGAGAGTTCTCCACCTTGGGGGGAAAGGTGATCTCCATGTAAGCGCCGCGCGCGTATACATTGGTGGAAATTTCCTTTCTATAGGGTTTCTTCAGGGCAAGTTCCTCGAATTTGAGAATATCTTTTTTCACGTCTTCAAACTCAGCACCGGAGGGAAAACGCAGGTATACCTGGATCTTCTCCTGGGAATAGTAGGAGAAAAAGCGGCCGAAGGTGACCTCCTCACGGAATACGGAGTAGGAAATGAAGAGCGCGGCGGCCACGGGAATGAGTACCACCAGCGGATACCGGAGAAGGAAGGGGAACAGCTTTCCCTTTTTCAGGGAGAATTTCTTGACCTTGCGGCGGAGGCGGATCCGGGAGCTCAGGGAGGGGATCAGCACGAAGGAGACCACCACGGAAGAGAGCAGGGAGACCGCGATGATCCACGCCAGGGGAAGGTAGTACATGCGCAGGCGGCCGTCAAAATAGGCGAAAGAGAAGAAAACGATAATGGTGGTGATGGTGGAGGAGAGTACGGGCAGAAAAACGTTGCGCGCGCCTTCCACCGCGGCATCCAGGCTGGACAGGCCCTTCTCCTGGTAGCGCAGGATGCTGTCGAATACCACCACGGCGTTGTCCACGAACAATCCGAATCCCAGTGCCAGCCCGGACAGTGTCAGGAGGTTGAGGGGGATTTTCAGCAGGTAGATGAATGTGAATGTGGTGAATACGGAAAAGAATACGGATGAGAAGATGAGGAAAGAGGACTTGAAGTCCCGAATGATGGCAATGAGAATGACGAAGATGATCACCAGGATCAGAACCGCGATCCGCAGCAGGCGCAGCAGCCGGTCGTTCAGCTCCTTGCTTTCATCGTTCTGGACAATGAACTGAACCCGGCCCTCCAGCTTGTTGGCCAGCTGCTGGAGACGGTCACGGATATGCTTGGAAAGGCCGAGAGAACTGGTCTCCGGCTGCTTGAACATGCGCAGCCCGATCACGGGGCGTCCCTGGTAGCGCTGCTCCCGCGCGATATCCTGGTACCCCAGGAACACCTTGGCGATCTCTTTCAGGTGTACACGTTTTTCGCCTGTGGTCAGGATGACGATGTCCTGCAGCTCCTGAATCCGTTCCGGAGATTCACTCAGGGTAAAGGTGATCTCAGCGCCCCGTTTACGCATGGTGAGGGATTTGTCGCTGAAAAAGTACTGCTGGATCCGGGACTGGATGTCGAAAATGCTGATGCCGAAACGCTTGAGCTTTTCGATGTCCGTCTGGACCTTGATCTCCGGATCCACGCCGCCGTACAATTCAATGGATTCGATCCCGGGAATGGCTTTCAGGTAGGGGAGGATCTCCCGCTCCACCACCCGTTTCAACGTGAAAATGGAGTAGTTTCCATATACACCGACATTGAAAAAGGGGAGTTTTCTGAATTCATCAGGTACATAGGGCTGGATGTTGGGGCGCTGCACCTGGCGGGGGAGTTCCGACTGCAGCCGGTTCAACCGTTCGCTCAGGGCCACGGAGGCGAAATCCATGTTGGTGTCGCGGTTGAACTCCACCTCGATGCGGCCGTAATTCTGCAGGGCTCGGCTTTCAATCTTGGCGATTCCCCGGATCTGGGCGATCTCCGCCTCAGCCGCGATCAGCACCTTGCGCAGCATCATGTCCGGGGAGACTCCCGGCCAGAAATAGGAGATGTTCAGGGAGGGGAGTTTCTCTTCCGGGTCAGGGACCAGTTCGATGGGGGTATTGCGCACGGAATAAACGCCCAGAAGGATCACGATGGCAAAGAAGATACTTGCCAGGATCGGACGGTCAATTATTTTACGCATTGGCTTTTTTCCCCCGGGCGGATTTGCGGGATTTAAGATTTTCCAGGATCTCGTATCCGACGGGGATCAGGAGCAGTGTCAGGAAGGTGGTGGAGATCAGGCCACCGATCACCACCAGGGCCATGGGCCGCTGAAGTTCGGACCCGGTTGTTGTCATCACCGCCATGGGAACGAGGCCGAAGACCGTGGTGAATGTGGTCATCAGTATGGGACGGAGCCGCACGCGGGAGGCCTGCATGATGGCTTCGCGGACCGTGGATCCGGCGTCCCGCAACTGGTTGGAGTACTCCACCTTGACAATGGCGTCATTCACACCGATGCCCACAAGGACCAGGATGCCGATTCCGGAGATGATGCTCAGTGAATTGCCGGTTAAAAGGAGAAACAGGAAAGCGCCCACCAGGCCCATGGGTACGGTGAGCATGATGATCAGGGGCTGGGCCAGGTTCTCGAACTTGGCTGCCATGATCATATACACCAGTAGAATGGCCAGAATGATGGCCTGTTCCAGGGACTCAAAGGCCTTGCGACGCTCCTCCTCCTCGCCGGAGAAGGCGAAACGCGTGTTAATGGGCATCTCCAGGTTGATCAGATGGGTGTCGGCTTCCGAAATCACGGATTCCAGGTCTCGACCGCGAATGTCCGCGGAGATCTTGAAAAAGCGCTCCTGGGATTCCCGGGCAATTTCCTTGATGGAGGGAGATTCCTGAATTTCCACCAGGTCTCTGAGGTAATAGGTCTGTCCCTGGTGGGGGATGGGCAGTGAAAGCATCCGGTTGAGCGCCATGGTGCCCATGACGGGGACGCGAACGTAGATATCGTAACTTTTCTGGATCTTTTTGATGCTGCCCGCTTTCTGACCACGTACGGCCTGACGGATAAAATTCGACACATCCCGCTTGGTGATGTGGAGCTGGTCCAGGAGTTCCTGGCGGAAGGCGATGGTCAGCATGGGCTTTCCGCGTGCCGTGGACGCCTTGAGGTCCACCAGGCCCTCGATATCGCGAATCCGTTCCATAATACGGTTCACGGCTTCTCGGCCCCTTTCAATGTCCTCATAGAAAACCTTGATCTGAAAGCGTTCGCCACCCACGGCCAGGTACTGGGAGAGTGTGTTCTTCTCCAGGAAAACGGTGAATTTTTCCAGGTCTTCCTTCTTTAGAATATCTCGGGAGGCTTCCATGAGGGATTTGCGGTCATGTTTCGCCTTGCAGTTGACGATGAAGTGGAGATGGTTGACGGAGAACTCTTCGGAACGGGCCGCCATTTTGGAAACGAGCCCGGATTCCGTGTACGCGAAATCCACACCGGGCAACGCCTTCAGGCGGGATTCAATCCGGGTGGCGATGCGGTTGGTCTCTTCAAAACCGTATGACGGTCGCGTGGAAGCGGTGATCTCAAATTTCTGGCTGTCCGGTGAGGGCAGTAATTCCTTGTCCAGGAGCATGAAGGTGGCGGCGATCACGGTCAGAATGACCAGCACCAGCCATGCGGCCAGGCGTTTTCGTTCCAGGAAGCGTTCCAGAATACGGTGATACAACTCGTCAAACCAGCGGTAAACGGTGTTGAACCCACGGTAAATCGGGGCGAAGATGAAGGTGAAACCCCGGGAGAAGATGCGGGCGCCGCCACGAACCAGTATCACGAAAAAAGCGGTAATGAAATAGATAATGTTGCCCAGGATCTGGAATGGAATCATGAGCAGTGTGTACGCTCCCTTCAAAGGAGTGTGGAACCAGCGCCGCCGACCGGAAGTGTCAAAATCCATCTTGAGGTCCGTTTTCAGAACCGCTTTGAAAGCTGAAAGCGCGGGAAGAAGCGTGATGGCCACGATGAGTGAGGAAACCAGGGAGAAGGAAACGGTCATGGCCTGATCCCGGAAGAGCTTTCCGGTAATGCCGTACAGATAGATGACGGGTAGAAAGATGGAGATGGTGGTGAAGGTGGAGGCCGTGATGGCGCCGCTGACTTCCCGGGCGCCACGGATCACCGACTCAGCGATATTTTTTTCATTCCGATGGCGGAAGATCGATTCCAGAACGATGATGGAGTTGTCCACGAACATACCCACGCCGAGCACGAGCCCACCCAGGGACATGATGTTCACGTTCACCTTGAAAAGGAACATGAGCACGAATGTAGAGACGATGGAGATGGGGATGACGGTGGAAACGAGAAAAGGGTCACGGAAATTCTGCAGGAAAAGCAGCAGGATCAGGAATGCCAGCAGTGCGCCCAGGAGAAGAGAAGACTTCAGGGAGTTGATCGAAGAGATGATGAGGCTGGCTTCTTTGGATATGATGAAAAATTCCAGGTTGGAGAACTCCTCGGAGAGGGCCTTGATGGATGCCTCCACATTGTTTGTGGCATCCACCGTGTTGCCGCCGGAATCACGATACATGAGCAGGGCGATCGTACCCTTTCCGTTAAACCGGATATCGCCTTCCCGGAGCTGGTTTTTATAAAAGGCTTTGCCGATGTCGCCGAGCAGCACATTACGTCCCTGGAGCTGCTTGACCACAACGGATTCAATCTCCACGGGTTCCTGGATCTCTCCTTCGATTTTAAGGGTATAGCGATACTTGTCCTTGCGGATGGTGCCGCCGCTCTGAAAGATGTTGTTGTTTTCTATGGCCTGCGCCACCTCTCCCAGGGTGATCCCCAGGTTACGGGCTTTTTCAGGATCCACTTCAACGGAGATCTCCTCCTCATCCCCACCGCGGATTTCAACCCGGGAAACGCCCTCAAGCTGTTCCAGACGGGGTTTGATGATATACTCGGCGCTCTCCTTCAACTCTTTCAGGGACTTGCCCTTGGAGCGCAGGATGGCGGTGACGATGGGTGTGGATGTGGGGTCCCATTCCAGGATCATGGGTGGATCGCAATCTTCCGGGAGGTCCCGTCGCGCCTCCTCCGTTTTTTCCTTGGTATGCAGCAGGGCGAAATCCATGTCCGTTCCCCAGTGGAACTCAATGGTGATGATGGATGCCGCTTCCTTTGAAAAAGAGGAGATGTTTTTCACGTTTGGAATGGCGGAAAGGGGACCTTCAAGCTTGGTGGTAATGAATTTCTCAATCTCTTCGGGGCCGGAACCCGGATACTCCGTCATCACTGTGATTTTCGGGTAACTGAGGTCCGGCAGCAGGTTAATGGAGAGGCGGGACAGGGATACATACCCCAGCAGGATCACTCCGATGAAAAACATGATTGTTCCGACGGGGCGCTTCACGGACAGATTGATTATGCTCATTGGGGTCCCTGTTACTTGACGATCTTGACGCGGGACTGATGGGCCAGGGTCATCTGTCCCTCCACCACCACCAGTTCTCCCTCGTTGAGGCCGCTCTTGATGTGAATCTCTTCATCATTGTGCATGCCCAGTTCCACGTACTTCCAGATGGCGATATTGTCTTCAACCACGAATACCAGTGGGCGTTGCCGTACGATGACGGCCTTGCGCGGCACCTTGATGATGCTCTCAAAAATCTTGTATTCGATGTCCATCTCCGCGTGCATTCCCGGCAGGATCAGGTGTTCGCGGTTGTCCACCTTAACGTAGACGGTCAGGGTTTTCTTCTCCACGTCCACTTCGGGGCTGATGGAGTCAATGGAGCCGAAGAATTTGCGATCGGGGAAGGAATCGAGTTGGATGCGGACCCGGGTGCCTTTTTTCAGGTGGCGGATTTCCGATTCCAGGGCGTAGCCCTTCAGATAGAGGGTGTCCAGGTTTACGATCTTTACCAGTTCTCTTCCCACGCTTACCTTTTCCCCGGGGCTGACCATGATGTCCGCAAGAATGCCGCGGAAGGGGGCGCGGATGGAGGTCCGCTTCAGGTTCAGTCGGGACTGTTTCAACTGGATCATGGCATCCGCCAGCCCGTCCTTGGCCTTTCGGATATCTTCACGCAACGCGCCGGAAAACACCATTCGGCTGTCATAGGTTTCACTCAATTTCTGGAACCGTTCTTCCGAAATGCGACCGGCCTCGAATTCCAGTGTGGCTTTCAGATAATTGGATCGCAGGAGGGCGAGTTCCTTTTTTTCATCCGTGGTCATGTCCGGAATATCCACGGGAACATCTTCATTGACAAGGAATTCGGACAATGCCTTCAGTTTGGATGTCTGGGCGCGTTCGACATCCAGGCGGGGTTCGCGATCATCGAGCTTTACCAGCAATTGTCCCGATACCGCCAGCGCGCCGATCCGCTTTGGAAGCTTCTCAACGGTTCCGGAAATCTCCGCCTTGATGGTGGCCTTTTCCCATACATCCGCAACCGCGGAGATGCGCAGCCTGAGCGGCAGGTTGCCCCGTTGGGCGGGCATTACCCGCACTGGAAGAGAAGCGGTTGCGGAGGATGCGGTTTCCTCTTTTTTTTCTTCAATGACGTCGGCTTTGCCCGAATCTTTCTTGGGAACAAACAACTTGATCCCCACGTAAACCAAGCCCCCGACCAGAACCAGTATCGATACAATACGCAATACTTTTTTCATCAGCCTTTTCTCCTGCTATCCAGAAAAATATAAATCACATCGGTTTATAATGTATACGTTAAATGAGAAACATGGTTCACAAAGGAAAGAATTTGAATAAAAAAAAAGGGGCGACCGGAGTCGCCCCTGGTTCCGATTGATACCGAATCGGATCAGATTTCGAGTTCTTTCTTTATTGTAGCCACACGCTCCCGGAAATCAGCCTTGATGCGGGTCTCTTCCTTTTTAAGGGCTTCCATCTCCTGTGTGGAGTCGGAGGTGGCGCCGGATTGAGCCATGCGCAACTTCTTCTGGATCTGGGCAAGTTTGTCCAGTTCGTATGGGGGAGGTGCGAGGTCGATGGAGGTGTAGTTCCGGCGGATATTCCGTTTCTGTTTGAACTCTTCCCGTTTCAGGCGGGTGATCTCCGCCTGGTTGCGGGAAGCGGAATTCTGCTGACTGCGGAGCTTTGCGTTGTACTGGTCCATCTTTCTGAAATAGCCGTTCTTGGTGAACAGCTGGTGTTCCGCCTTGGTCAGGGCGATCTTTCCGTTGGCGGGGTTGTCCTCCGCCTGGTAGCGAAGACCGCCCTCAATCAGGTAGCGGATTGAGGGATCAAAATATTTGGAATTGCGCTTGGACATCTCCGTATACACCTGGCCCAGGCGGTAAGCGAATCTCGCGCTTTTCTCACTGTCCAGAAGGGCCTTGAATACCTCAACGGCCTGAGAGTACTTTGAGGAACTCATCAGGGCCATGCCATAGAGGCGGCGGACTTCGATGTCCTGCTTGTCCGCTGCTTTCATGCCTGCATAGGTGGAGATCGCTTCCGCGAAATCCTCATCCTGGAGTACCAGGCGTTTGATCTTCTGCTTCGGAGTTTCAGAAGGGGGGGGCGGCGTGGTCAGCTTCTGCTTCAGATCCTGGGCGGCCTGCTTGACATCATTCAGGTCGCGGGTGGTCTGGGTGATGGCAATGGCCTTGTTGATATACTTGAGGGCCTGATCCTTGTTGTAGATGGGAGCGCTTTTCACGGCGTAGCTGTTTCCCAGCATGAGGTTGAGCCGGGCTTCCTCTCCCTTCTCAAATCCATTGAATTCGAGGCATTTCTTGCCCACGGACGCGGCCTGGGAAAAATTCTGGGCTTGGAAATTATCCATGGCGATCCAGTAATACGCAAGGCGGGTGAATTTCTGCGTCGTGTCCGTAAACTTTTTAACATAGGCTTCAAATGCCTTGATGCGTTCAGCGCCTGGCTTCTTTGTCATTGCGGCGATATATTCCTGGGTGTAACTGATATCGGAATCATCACTCTGACAGAACAGGGGGGCGGAAATCGCGAAACATACGATCAGACTTACAATAATTATCGTCTTTCTCATAAACTTCTCCTTCCTTCCATTCAATGTGGATATGGTTTATGTGGTCATTTTACATGGTTCTGAAAAGATTTCAACCCCCATGGTAATCTGGAATTCGGTCAGGGGATATGCTACACTGGCTCACTCATGCGTGAGATTGAAATTTCCGCGGCTTCCACGCACAATTTGCGGGATGTCACACTCAAGATTCCCAAGAACCGCCTGGTTGCGGTGACCGGTGTGTCCGGTTCCGGAAAGTCCTCTCTTGCCTATGACACCCTGTTCCAGGAAGGGCAGCGCCGCTACCTGGAGTCCCTCTCCGTATACGCGCGCCAGTTCATTAAATCCATGGAGAAACCGGAGGTTCGCACCATCCGGGGGATTTCGCCCACCATCTCAATCGATCAGAAACACGCGGCCTTCTATTACAACTCCTCCGTGGGAACCATTTCGGAGATCAGCCCCTTCCTGCGCCTGCTTTTTGCGCGAGCCGCCACCGCTTATTGCCCCGGGTGTGGGAAACAGCTGCCCCGGGTTACATCGAACCGGTTAACCGACATCCTGATGAGACGGCATGGGGAACGCCTGGTGCGAATCCTGGCTCCCGTGGTTCGTGACCGAAAGGGAACCTACCGTTCCCTGTTCGAAACCTACCGCAAAAGGGGGTTTCTCAAGGCCATGGTGGATGGGGAAATCCGTGATCTGGACCCCGTACCTGAACTGGATCGCAATCGCCGCCACCGGATTTCCGTTCTGATCGATTCCCTGGAACCCGCGACCACACCCCGAGACGAGCTTCAGGAGAGTCTTGAGCTGGCTCTGGACGAGGGAAGCGGAGAGATTCTGGTCCTGGATGGAAAGGAGGAGAATTCGTATTCACGGCGTCTTTATTGCGTTGAATGCGAACGGGCCCTGGCGGAGCCTCAACCCGCGACCTTTTCATTCAACTCTCCCCTCGGAGCGTGCACCGGGTGCAGCGGCACGGGAAGAGGCGAGGGGGATCGCCCGTGCGCGCAATGCGGCGGCGGGGGATATCGCCCGGAATCCCTGGCGTTCCGCTTCCAGGGGCACGATATCCACTCACTGGGTGAAATGGAGATTGGTGATCTGCTGGATCTCTTTTCCCACCTTCCACTGGAGGGGGAGGAGGCGAACCTCCTTGAACCCCTGGTTCCCCAGATTCTCCAGCGGCTGGAATCCTTTGTTAAACTTCGTCTGGATTACCTTTCACTGAACAGAAGAGTTCACACCCTTTCCGGAGGGGAGTTGCAGCGGACCCGGCTGGTTTCTCAGATCGGGTTCAAGCTCAGTGGCATTATTTACGTTCTGGACGAGCCCTCCATCGGTATGCACATGTCCGAGGTGGCGGATATGATTTCGGTCCTCAGGGAGTTGCGTGACCGGGGGAATACGGTGGTGGTGGTGGAGCACGACCACTATACCATCCGATCTTCCGAGTACATCGTGGACCTGGGGCCGGGATCAGGGGAGCGGGGCGGAAAAATCGTGTATTCCGGTAACATAGAGGGGTTTTCGGAGGTCGAGGGTTCGTTGACCGCGGATTACCTGTACCAGCGCATCCAGGTCACGCCCGAAGGGCCCCGGGAAACGGAAGGCGGGGATTTCCTGCGCGCGAAGGGGGTCACCATTCACAACGTGAAAGGGGCGGATGTGGCGTTTCCCACCGGACGTCTGACCGTGGTGACCGGAGTGTCGGGGTCCGGAAAAAGTTCCCTGGTGGGAAACGCCCTGGTTCCCGTGATCCGGAGCAGGTTGAATGGTGAAGTGGAGATCCCCCATGGCGTGTCACTGGAATCACTGGAACTGCCGGATTCCATCCGCAGGGTGTTAATGGTGGATCAGAGTGCCATTGGGAAAAACGCGCGTTCCTGCCCCGCCACCTACGTCCAGCTCATGCCGTTGATCCGGGATCTTTTTTCCGAAACCATGGACGCCAAGATCCGGGGATTCGAGCCCGGCCGGTTCAGCTTCAACCGTACGGGTGGGCGCTGTGAGGCCTGTGGCGGATTGGGCGTGCGTCGACTGGAAATGGGTTTCCTGCCCCGCCTGGATGTCACCTGTGCCGTGTGCGGCGGCCACCGGTACAATTCGGAAACCCTGCAGGTCCGGTACAAGGGGTGCCACATCGCCCAGGTGCTGGATATGACCGTGGATAAAGCCATGGCGTTTTTTAACGCGGTGCCGGGGCTCCATTCCCGGTTGAAGCTCCTGTGCGACGTGGGGTTGGGGTACCTGAGGCTGGGGCAACCCTCAACGACCCTCTCCGGAGGGGAGTCCCAGCGCATCAAACTGAGCCGGGAGTTGTCGAAACGATCCGTGAAACCCACGCTTTACGTTCTGGATGAGCCGACCGTGGGGCTGCACAGTGACGATATCCGCAAATTGATCCAGGTTCTGTATGCCCTGGTGGCAAAGGGCGGCACCGTCGTGGTCATCGAGCACAACCCGGATATCATCCGCGCGGCCGACTGGGTGATCGACCTGGGGCCCGGAGGGGGAAGACGGGGCGGGCAGGTCCTGTTCCAGGGAAGTGTGGACGATCTCATCCATTGCCCGGAGTCCATTACGGGACGCTGGCTGGAGTCGGAGCTCCGTCCCCCGGGAAAAAGGGAAGGGAAAAAGGAGGATGGCAATGCCATTCAGTGAACTGTTCGGAAACCGCCGGGCAAAAAAAGTGCTGTCCAGTTATCTGCGGAACCAGATGATCCCCTCGACCCTCATGTTCAGCGGAACCGGATCCGTAAACTTGAAGGGATTCGCAATCGCCTTCGCCCAGGCGTTGAACTGCGGCGAAATGGATGGGGACTTCTGCGG
>CAYVBC010000027.1:11798-13359 GCA_964449545.1 uncultured Clostridia bacterium
TGGCCAACATTCTTCCCACCATCCAGTCACGGTGCCAGGTTCTGAAATTTGCGCCCCCGGCGCCGGCGGAAATCCGGGAATACCTCAAGGACAAGGGGCTGGATCCGGATCAGGCCTCGCTGCTGGCGCGACTCTCACAGTCCCAACGCCTGGATCTGCTGGCGGGGGATCAAAAGGAATTTCTGGAGATGCGCGCGTCCGTTCTGGAACTGCTGGGACGGCTGCTGCGACGGAGGGAACTGGGGGATGTTCTGGTGGAACTCAACCGCATCAACCGGCGGCGGGATGTGTTCGTCGCGTATTTCAGGGAACTGGTCAATTTGATTTCTCTCTTCCTGCGCGATATAATGATCCTGAAAGCGGGAGGAAACGACGAACTCCTCTTCAACTTGGATTACAGGAAAGAATTAATGTCCCTGAGTGAATATATTTCGCAACCGAAACTGCTTTTTCTGATCCGGCGCATGGAAATGATGATCCGTGACGTGCAGCGCAACCTGAACGCAAAGGTTCTCACCCAGGAATTCATCCGATGCTTCAGTGAACCGGAGGTCCCTGGTGTTTAAACTGATTACCGTGCAGGTGGCAAGTACCCGGGATGTACTCCATTTCAAGACATCCGAAGCGGATGTGAGCCCCAATGACTCCGTGGTGGTCCGCTCCATGATCGGGGAAGAGATCGGTCGTGTGATTAAAACCTTTGGCAGTACCTATAACGACAAGTTGAAAATCGACCGCATTCCCGAGGCCCTGCGCAAGGCGACCCCACGCGACCTGGAGTATTTTGAGCGCAAACACGGTGAAGAGAAGCGGGCTTACGATTTCTGCATGGAAAAGATCAATGAGCGTGAAATCCCCATTAAATTGATCCGGGTGATTTTCTTTACCAGTGAACGGAAAGCCATTTTTTACTTTTCATCCGAGGGCAGGATCGATTTTCGTGACCTGGTCAAGGACCTGGCAAAACGACTGAAGATGCGTATCGAAATGCGTCAGATCGGCATTCGGGACGAAGCCAAAATGGTCGGCGGAATCGGGATCTGCGGCAGGCAGTTGTGCTGCAAGCTTTTTCTGAACAATATTGAACCCATCACCCTGCAGATGGCCAAACGGCAGAACCTGAACATGAATCCCCTGAAAATATCCGGGCAGTGCGGACGGCTCATGTGCTGCCTCTCCTACGAGGAAGATCATGGCGGACGGGTTCTCATCGAGGATCAGGACGAGTTGGTGGGGTACAATGAAGAGGACGATATGGAGCAGGAAGCCGGGAACAGCTGATTTCGCGGCTATCTCCTTTTAAACCGTTCCCGGACCCGGCGGCGGTGTGTTTCCAGGGATCTGTTCGACAAAAGCGGGGTGACATCCACATTTTTGCCGTCTGAGAGGCGCAGGCGAATGGCGCGGATCAGAAATCCCATGGGAATGAGCCGTGTCCTCATCGTGGAATCCGACGATTTGAAAAAACTGTGGAATCGCGGGGAGAGGTGGATCCCTTTACCCGGATGAATGGGAATCTCCACCCGGTTGAGCCCGTTTCGAAGGGAAATGGGGGCGCGGC
>CAYVBC010000028.1:0-11464 GCA_964449545.1 uncultured Clostridia bacterium
ACCACCCCGGGAGAGATCCTTCGGGGTGGTGATACACTGGCGTATCACCGGGCTCCCTGGGAGGAACCCGATGTTCCCGTGAATTACTCGATCCTCCATGAAGACCCGGATCTCCTGGTCGTGGGAAAACCCTCGGGGCTTCCGGTTCTTCCCGCCGGAGGCTTTCTGCAAAACACGCTGCTCACAATGATCCGGGATCAATTCGGACCGCAATGTTCTCCCATCCATCGCCTGGGAAGAGGAACCTCAGGTGCCATCCTTTTCACCCGGAATACGCATTCCGCCCGTACCCTCGGCATTGCGATGCGCGAGAACCGAATCGCGAAAATATACCTTGCCCGTGCGAGGGGGGTGGGGATGCCGGACCATTTCAGTGTCACCGCACCCATTGGCCCGGTTCCATATCCGCCAACGAAAACCGTCCATGCGTTTTCCAGGCTGGGAAAACCCGCAATCAGCCATTTCCGGGTGATTCGTCGCACCTCACGGGAAGATGCGACAATCATTGAAGCCACTATCATCACCGGCCGGCCGCATCAGATCCGTATTCATCTCAGCCATGCGGGATTTCCGCTGATTGGAGACCCGTTATTCCGCGAGGGTGGGCTTCCCGCCATTGTTTCGGACCGGAGCGGACGCTTTCCTCTGCCCGGTGATTGCGGATATGCGCTGCATTCATGGAAGCTTTGCTTCACTCATCCCCGCAACGGTCAGGATCTTGAAATTATCGCTCCGCCTCCGGACATTCTGAGTCCGATTTCATCATATTCAACGCGTTCTTAAAGGAAATCCGTGGCCGCGTTACGGGGACAACCATGAGAGCAGACCGGTGGACAGAAACGGTATGTAGGTGATCAGCAACACCGTAACCAGCTGAATCAGGAAAAAGGGTAGTACATTGCGATAGATCCTGGCCAGGGGCTCAGAGAAACGGTATGAAGAGAGGAACAGGTTCAATCCAACGGGCGGGGTCAAATACCCCAGCTCCATATTGGCGAGGAAGATGATGCCGAGATGGACGGGATGAATACCGAATATCTGACCCAATGGAATAATCAGCGGAACAACCACCATGATTGCGGAAAAGATGTCCATCAAGCATCCAGTGGCCAGCAGCGCGAGATTTAGAAGCAGCAGGAATACATACTTGGACGTAATGTGGGATTCCACCCAATGCGTCAATGCCAGGGGCACCTCGGCATCCACGATATAATAGGACAGTCCCTTGGCCAGTGCCAGGATGATTAATACCCCACCGATGATGGGAATACTTTTGCGCAACACACGGCCCATTTCACGAATCCGCAGATCCCGATGGATGATGAATTCCAGGAAAAAGGCATAGACGACGGCCAGAGCACTGCTTTCCACAAGAGTTGTCAATCCGCCGAAGTACGCGAGCAATATGGCGACAGGAAGAAAGATCTCGCCCAAGGAAGCGCGAATTTCCTTCAAAGCGGTACGAAGGCGGAAGGGCTCTCTGGGAATATGTTTTTTTCTCGCAAAGCCAATTCCATACAATGCCAGCGCTGAAATCATGACCAGGCCGGGAAAGATCCCTCCGATAAACATATCCTTGATACTGACCTGTGCGGCGACCCCGTAGATGATGATGGGCAAACTGGGGGGAAACAACAATCCGACACTGCCCGAAGCGGTTAACAGACCGATACTGAAAGGCTTCTCATACCCACCCTGAATCATGACATATGAAAGCAATGCCCCGAGAGCGAGAATTGTGACCCCGGAAGCCCCGGTGAAAGTGGTAAAAAATGTGCAGACCAGCACGCTCATCAATGCCAGGCCTCCGGGGATCCATGCAAACAGGGCGCGGAATAAGCGTACAAGGCGCTCACCAGCACGGCTTTCGGAGAGGATGAACCCGGCAATGGTAAAAAGTGGAATTGCTGGAAGCGAATGGCTGATCAGCATGGTATACGCTTCATTGGGCACGACTTCCAGCGGCTGCCCGGCACGCACGAACAGCAGGGTGGCGATGCCCCCGAGAACCACAAAAATCGGTGCGCCCAGAAACGCGGCCAGGATCAACAGGACGATGATCGGCAGCATAATAGTTCCCACCAGTGGAAGAACCGTATTCGAAACGGATGACAGGAACGGTAGAGCGGAACCGGTCAGTGCGTTCAACCCATTTCCCACCTCATTGGAAGCCAGTAGAGTTCCGAACAACAGTGCGAGCCCGACCCAAACCATACGAAAACGGTTTGACGGGATTGAGCGTAAACTGCGAAAGGCCATGGCGCCGAATCCCAATGGGATAACCATGGCCGGCAACCAGATGGGCATGGGACCGACTTTTTGATCCGGCCCGAACCCATTCAGTGCAAAAGAAAAGGAAGCCCAGGCAAAAGTGATCAGGAAGAGGGCTGTCATACCATGAACAAAGGTATCCGCCACATTCCGGCCCCTGTCGCTCAGTTTATAGTTTAACGAAAGAGATAAATGGCGCTTTTCCCTGGAGGTGATCATTCCCCCCAGAAAAGTCACCACCATGACCAGATGGTGGGTATACAGGCCTGAATTGGCCACGCCCGTATTAAAGATTTTTCGGACAACCGCCTCAAGGGCAGGGAAAAATGCCAACAGTAATACGGCTGCGTAGGCGAATCCGTTTTCCAGACGATGCAGTCGGGAGACCGGTTCAGTTTTCATTGCCGGATTCACGGATTTCCTTCAGTATCAAATTGAATTCTTCATATATTTCATGGGAAAACGCTTTGCCCAGAAGAACGGAAATCCCTTTGTCGGCGATCTCCTGCCAGGCATGAAATTGATCCGGGGGAATCCGGTTGATCTTGAGTCCATGCTTCTCCATGGTGGCCAATGCTTCCAATTCAAGCCGGTTGGTGTCATTGTACAGACGTTCGGACAGTTTGCGTGCCGTCTTCATCATCTCAGGTTTGTATGAATCCGGGATCTGTTTCCAGATTCGATCACTGACCACAATGGCACCCAGAAGGGGAGCGACACGCAGATCACACATATATGGAGCCTGGGCGAAATACTGTCCGGATGCGGCAAGGATCGGGGGCAGGTAGAACACATCCACCATGCCACTCTGGAGTGCCATCATCAGGTCCTTCAGATCATTGGGGATCACCTGGAACCCGGATTTCTTCCATGCCTGGGTCAACAGCGGTTCTCCGGTTGCAAAAGAGATGCGATAGGGGCGGATGGACTCGGGGCTGAGAATTGGTTTTTTTGAGAAAAAATTCACCCAACCGGATGTGGACCATATCACAACCTTGAACCCGTTTTTTTCAATTCCAGCTTCGAAACGGGGCTTCAGCCTGTTCAGAACCTGGGATAGTTCCCGGTTGCTGCGAATGGCGAAGGGGATGGTCAGGATATAAATGTCGGAATAAATCTTTTTCAGTCCCCGGTTACTCAGGGCGGCCCCTCCCAGGATACCCATCCGTACTTTGCGAATCATATCGTCCTCATTTCCGGCGATACCTCCCGGGTAGATCTTCAACTGGACTTTTCCGTCTGAAATACGCATCCAGTCACGGCTCAGTTCCTGCAGGGCCTTTCCCCAGGGAGATCGCTCAGGAGCAATGGTGCCGATTTTTATGGTAATCCCCTGAAGGGGGATGGAAATTACAAGCAACAGCGTCAGAATGAGTGATTGAGCAGTCTTTTTCATTGTGTTTCCTCCTCAGTGGTTTTCTCGACGGAAGGATCCGGATCCGTGCAGTCCTCTTCAGATTCCAGAAAGAAATTGTCCAGGTGATCCAGGAGCCACCGGGCTTTACGCTGGTTGATCACGGTAACCAATCGATTGTCGGGAATATGGTCCGGAGAAATTTCAAGCGCCTTGCGGAGAAGATTTCTGAATTCCTCCGCTTTCTGCTGCTTGATACATACGGTGGTGGCGAGCGAAAGGTATGGTGTGGTGGAATGGCCCTGGGATAGTTCCACGGATTCCCGAAAATGCTTCCTGGCTTTTTCCGGGTCGCCTCCCATATATTCCGGCATGGACCCATAGTAGAGGATAAAAAAGTCATGGATTGATCCATTCCCGAATCGATGGTCCAGTTTGAGGACCTTCCGCATCAATGCTTCAGCCTGCGGAATGGTCAAACCAATTTCCATATCAAAGGGATCTATGGCGTAGGCAGCCACCCAACCGGCCGCGGCCCAGTATAGCAGGGGGACATCCTCGATGGTGCAAAGGGAAACCGCCTGATCATATGGTTTCCGTCCCAGTGCTTCGCGAAATCCCGGGTGGCGGTTTTCCAGGGCCTGCAGAATAATGTCTCTGCCTCTCAGATACAGGTTACGCGCCCGTTGAAGAAGTTTTTCACGTTGAGAAAACTTATTGTCCTCCATCATCCCCGCAGGGGTCTGCAGGTAGGCGTTGGCGTACATGATATACATGCTGCCCGTCTGAAGACGCAGGCCGGTATGTTGAGGCACGGATGCCATCAGGGATTCGTACATCTTGATTGCAAAAGGCAGGGCGTCACCCACCAGTTCCGGATCATTGTCTCCGGTAAAGACATTCCCGGAGCCTTGCCCTGTCAGGCTGTTGGCCACCATATTCATGGCCATGCGGCGCACGGAACAGGAGGTTGTGACCAGGGCCACCAGCAACAGAATGAGGATGGGTGCCTTTCCATACCCGCCCTTGATGGATTGACCAACGATTTTTTTCTGGACGTTCATCGTCTCCCTCCGGAAAGCCCTACGTAAATGGAACGCACGGGGCGAATTTGACAACGGTTCAGTCCAAGCATGTTCCAGCCGATACTGCCCCTTTTCAGGTTTAAATACCAGTACCCTCTGGGTGGAAAATGATCTCCGGTCCAGATGCGGATCACGTCAGGCGAAAAAAGCGTGTCCATATGGAGCCCATCCGCGGAATGTCCCGGCTCCAGTAGAGATCCCGCTTCCTCGATGGTGGGCAGACGCCAGTCTGAAAAACCGGCATATTTCGCCGCATTGATTCTTTGCAGCCAGCTGGATGCGTCTGCGTGGCGATAGCGTTTGACCGATCCCCCTTTCATCCACATCAACCCGGAAGCGTAATCGATAATCACGGGATTTCCATGAATCCTGCGGGGCTGAAACTGGTTGATGAAGTTGCCCTTTCGATTCCACATGCTGTCGAAAAGACTGTTTCGAAGGATACTCTTTTCCGCCTTCGCCTCCGTGATGTCTCCCGCGCGATTTCTCAACCTGGCCCGTCTGCGACTCTGCATCCGTGTCAGAACCTTCCGGAAAATATCCTGAAGGTTTTCCGTCTCATCGGAAGGATCCGGCGATACGCGCCCAGCCAGTGCCAGTGCTTCGGGAAAGCGGGTTTCCGCCATCAGCGCACGGAGTTTCAGTATTTCACCCTTGTATGATGTGGAATTCTCCGTATTGATCACCACCTGGGGAACGGGATCCGCTTTTTCAAGCACAGGCTGTTTCGAGAGTAATGACCGTGAATCTGAACGATCCGCCGGGGAAGGATCGGATACCACGGAATGGGAACGATGACCCGCGGCCCCGACGGTCAGTAATGCGGAAACCAGAAGTGTAAGGATCAGCTTTCGCGGATTCCGGCGCAGTGGACGGATTGCGGTTACCGTCAGGGTGGCGTTCAGCGGATCCAGTGATCGGGTCGGCCCGGATATACGCGCAGAGGTCGAGTCCTGCGCTTCCGCCGAAAATCCGGCCCTTAGCAATTGAACCATTCGTGACAGTGCCTGTCCGTCAGAGGGCCTGTCCGAGGGATCCTTGGCAAGAACCGATTGAATCAGCGGAGCATAAGTGGTCAGGGATTCGGGCAGTGGTGGCACGGGTTCACGAACATGCTTCATGGCCACGGCAATCGCTTCTTCAGCCGTAAAAGGGACATCCCCGGTGAGCATTTCATATATCACCACACCCAGGCTGTAGATATCACTGCGACCATCAATGTTCTTGCTCTTGATCTGTTCCGGGCTCATGTAATGGGGAGTCCCGATGCTCATCCCGGTTCGAGTGAGTCGGGCATTGGAATAGAGGCATCGTGAAATACCGAAATCCACGAGTACGGGAGTTCCGTCTGAGCGAAACATGATGTTGTCGGGTTTGATGTCCCGATGGATGACACCCTGGCGATGGGCATAATCCAACGCCAGGGAGATTTCGTTGATGATGGAGAGCGCGGGCTCCGGGAATATGGGTTCTCTCTGACCCCTCTCAATAAGAGGCTTCAGCCCGCCGTGAAGCAATTCCATCACGATAAAATAGCGCCCACGATTTTTCCCCACATCGTAAATATGAATAATGTTGGAGTGCTGCAGCCCCGCAGCGGTTTTCGCTTCATGGAGAAAGCGACTGGTGGTCCGACGATCTTCGGAAAGGGATTCAAAAAGGACCTTTACCGCGACATCGCGATCCAGTTTCGAATCCCGCGCAAGGTAGACGTTCGACATCCCTCCCTGACCAAGCATTCGAGTGATGCGATATCCGGGAATTTTTGGAAATCCAGGCATCCTCTCTCCGCTTTAAACCGGATTATTCGTGCTCCAGCAACGGTGCACGAGGCTTCGCTCAGGTTACGGCTTTCATAACCTGGTTGAACGCCGTTTAATCCGTAATCTCTTCAAATGCGACGGCTCCGATAAACTTGGTGTCGAATTCGTAGTCATTCATATCCTGAATCCGACACTCGACAATCACCTGCGCCGGTGTTTTGCCGTCAAACATGTCTCCGGGAACGGCCGGATTCGTGATCATGCTCAGACTTCCCGCATAATATGTTTGGATCGGAGTCCTCTGCACCACGAGGTTCAATCCCAAGGATTCATAATTATCACTGGTTATTTCAAGGATCAGGTCATCCTCGGCCGTGTACAGACGTACGGACCAATCCGCCACCTTTCCGCTGATCTGATTATTGGATGAGATGGAAGTCTGGAGATAGAAGAGGGTCAGTCCCGCTCCATTGTCACGCGATGCGCGGGAAGTAATGTAATCGATGTAATACTCTCCGGACATGAGCTTGCAGCCTTGGAAGGTGAATAATATAGCGCCAAGAATCAGGATAATAATTCCAATTCGTTTCGTCATGGTTTGCCGTCCTTTTATCCGTCAGTAATTATATAACATATGCCCGTGCAAAGCTCAATCCCTGTAACCACTCAGGGAGAAGCGGAAATTGAGACCGGATGAAAGGTGATCACACTTTAACAGACGTGAATATCCCACCCATTCGATTCAAAAAATCATGAAAATTTCAGCGATCTTCACCAGGTTGAAGCGGGTAATACTGGCGGATGAATGGCTCCTGCACTTCGTATGACCAGTGAATATCCCGGATAAAATCAGCGCATCCCCGTATATCACCCTTTTCCAGAAGAATGACGATCTTCCGGTGTTCTTCCATGGATCTCTTCTCCCACTCCGGAATCCAGTCTGGCTGACGCGGAAAATCGTACAAACGCCTTTTCTGCATGTCCACCAGGTGGATCAGGCGGGGATTGCCGCATTGCAGCAGGTACACATTGTGAAAATCCAGGTTATACCGGTAAAAGAGGTTGAAATCACCATCATGAATGGCGCCATCCATTTTCCGGATCAACCGGTCCATCTCTTTCAGCTGAGGAAAAGGAGGCTCGAACCGGACATTCAGGAGTGCCGTACTTTCCATGGCGCCGATGATTTCGTAATACTGGCGCACATCTTCAAGGGTTACCGGATTGACATACACACCGCGGCGGGGCCGAATGGTGACAAAACCTTCCGATTCCAGACGGATCAGAGCGTCACGCAGTGGCGTTTTGCTGATTCCCAGTTTATGACTGATGGAATTGAGATCCAGGGCTTTACCGGGCGCCAGGTCTCCTGCATGAATTTCATCGCGCAGGTAGTCGTAGACCTGTTCCATTAGTGATCGTGTATTGAGAAAATCCTGATTCTTCCTCATATGGGGATATATACCACACCCTGATTTAAAGGCGCAATGGAATCGACATCGGTATCGGATGTAATTTCCCTCACTTCCGGTCCACTGTGATTTCAGTAAAGTCAAGTCGTGTCGGCATTCTTGACATTTACGCAGGTATTGATAAAATCATCTTTTACAAGAAAGCATGAAACTGAATCCAGATCAGGAAAAAGAGAGTCTCAGCTTAGAGGAGTGACGATGATTTCTGTGAAAGATCTGACCAAAAACTATGGCGAACTATGTGCCCTCGACCATGTGGAATTCAAAATCCATAGTGGGGAAGTATTGGGCCTTCTGGGCCCCAACGGTGCGGGAAAAACAACCTTCATGCGTATACTGACCTGCTATCTGAATCCCACGGGCGGAACAATCGAGATCAAAGATATGAATGTCTTTGACAATCAGAGAGAGATCAAGAGTATTATGGGGTATCTCCCTGAAAACGCGCCTCTTTATCCAGACCTCCTGGTTTTCGATTATTTGAATTATGTGGCCGATACACGGGGACTTTCCCGTTCCGAGAAAAAAGACCGCATTGACTACCTGGCCCGCATCTGTGGGATCCGTGAAGTCATGCACCAGGCCATCGGCGAATTGTCCAAGGGATACAAGCAGCGGGTCGGCATTGCCCAGGCCATGATGGGGGATCCGGAAATCCTGGTCCTGGATGAGCCCACTTCCGGCCTTGATCCGAATCAGATCGCGGATATCCGCGAAATCATCCGGGAAATCGGTCGCGAAAAGACGGTTATTTTCTCCACCCACATTCTCAGTGAGGCGGAAGCCACCTGTGACCGGGTCTTGATCATCAATAAAGGCCGGATTGTCGCGGACGGAAACATCAATGAGATTAAAGAATCCGCCGGCAGGGATTCCCAGATCTTCCTGACCCTGCAGAATGCCCGATCCTCGGATGTGGAATCCCTGCTTGGGAAAATCCCGGGTGTCAAGGAGATCCAGCCTGGAGAGGAAAAAAGGGAAGGCAGGGTAGGTTTCGTACTGACCTGTAACCCGGACCAGGACCCCCGCGCCCAGGTATATCATGCCATCAAGTCCCGTGAATGGGATCTTGTCGAGTTCTACCAGAAATCAAAATCCCTGGAAAACATATTCCGTGAACTGACAAAGGAGAATTCCCAATGAAACAGGTCGGTCATATTTTCCGTAAGGAACTGGGAAGTTACTTTGTAACCCCAATCGCCTATATTGTGATTTCCATTTTTCTCATCATTACCGGCTGGTTCTTCTTTTCCACCTTTTTTCTGTACAACCAGGCCAGTATGCGAAGCTTCTTCAGCCTGTTACCCATCATTTTCGCCTTCATCGTGCCGGCGGTCACAATGAAACTCTTTTCAGAGGAGTTCAACCGCGGGTCCTATGAAATGCTCATGACCCTTCCCGTATCTCACCTGGAAGTGATCGTCGCCAAGTTTCTGGCCGCCACCGCGTTTGTGGTGGTGATGCTTCTTCCCACCCTCGTGTATGCCGTGACCATCTCATCCATGGGCAAACTGGATCTTGGGCCGGTATTGGGCGGATATATCGGGGCCATTCTGCTGGGAGCCCTGTTCTCCGCTGTGGGATTATTCGCTTCAGCACTCACCCGGAACCAGATCATCGCTTTTATTATCGGGATGATCATATGTTTTTTCCTTACATTGATCGACAAGATGCTTTTCTTTCTGCCCAAGACCATTCTGGGATTCATGTCTTACCTGGGCGCTGATTACCATTTCCAGAACATTGCCCGGGGAGTACTGGATACCCGTGACCTGTTGTATTTCCTCAGCATGATCTTTATCGCCCTGTATGGAACCCGCCTGGTCATCCAGGAGCGCAAGTGAGGCTCACCATGAACGCAAAAAAGACAAACACCTATACCAGATTCGCCTTATACTTCATTGTGGTCATCCTGATCAATGCCGTGGGGATGAACCTGTTTTTCAGAGTCGATCTCACATCTTCGGGCATTTATTCCATTTCCGAGATCAGCAAGGAGGCCGTGTCCTCACTCTCAGAACCACTCACCGCGCATGTTTTCTTTTCTGAAAACCTTCCCGCGCCCCACAACAGCACGGAAAGATATCTTCGGGATCTTCTCAAGGAGTACGGCATCTCCGGGAACCGATTCTTCAATTATCGTTTTCACAACATCAAGCAGTCGTCATCAACCGGCGGGGAAACTCCGGAAAGCTACGGAATTTATCCGGTTCAGCTTCAATACCTGAAAAACGACGAGATCAAGCTGCTCAAGGCGTACATGGGAATGGTCCTGATTCATGGTGACATGATGGAAAAAATTCCTTCCATAACAAGCACCGAAGGGCTTGAATATCGGATTACCACGGCCATTCAGAAGATGAATAACAAGGTCAGCGCGCTGCTCAGGCTGAAAAGCCCCATTCATGTCAAACTGGTGCTATCCTCCTCGTTGCAGGTGGTGGCCCCGTATGTCAAGCTGCCCAAATTGATGGAACTTCCCGAAACCCTTAAAAAACTCTCCGAGGAGATCGCGGCGGCGCACTACGGAAAGCTTGAATTCTCCTACATCGATCCCACACGCCAGCCGGAGTTAGCGGAATCCCTGAAGAAGTATCGTCTTCTGGAACTCTCATGGCCGGAGTTAAAGGACGCATTCGGTAAGATGATTCCGGCGGGCAAGGGGATTGCCGGACTCATCATTGAGCATGAAAACGACTATCAGGAGTTTCAACTGATTGAGGCGTTGAACATCCCCCTGATCGGAACCCAGTACAGGCTGGTCAAAGAGGAACAGACCCGCGCATTTATTGAAGAAGGTCTGGAGTCTCTTCTGGATATCAACATGGATCTCGGGTACCTTGCGGATCACGGGACCCTGACGCTGTACAACCCGATGGTGGCCATGCAGCGGATGACCGACCCCAACACCATCACCAATTTCAACACCCTGGTGGGAAAAAATTACTCTTTCAAACAGGTCAACCTGGCCAAGGATGGACTGACCGGAGAGTTCAACACCCTGGTCATCGCGGGCCCCAAGGAACCCTTTTCAGAATACGAATTATTTAAAATCGACCAGTTCCTCATGCAGGGTAAAAACCTGGCTCTCTTCCTGGATCCCTTTCGTGAAGTGATTGCCCAGCAGGGAAATATGCAGTTCATGAACCGGAACCAGGGGCCCACTTACCTCCCGCTGGATACCGGCCTTGAAAAACTTCTTGATCATTACGGAGTGTCCCTGAAAAAAGCCTATGTAATGGATGAAAAGTGCTTCACCCGTACCATTGACGCACAATACGGCGGCGGTGAGCAGACATTCTATTTCGCTCCGGAAATTCAGCAGGAGAATATCAATCGCGATCTTCCCTTCATGCGGAATCTGAATCGAATTGTCCTGCTGAAATCGGCGCCTCTGGAGATCAAAGGGGACAAACTCAAAGCCGCCGGGATTATCGCCACACAGATTTTCGCCTCTTCAAAAAAAGCGTGGGAGATGAAGGGAAAGATCAGTCTGAATCCCTACATGATCCACAAACC
>CAYVBC010000028.1:11564-13136 GCA_964449545.1 uncultured Clostridia bacterium
ATTGACCTGCAGGGCCAGGGCCAGAATGCGATCTTCGTCTTGAACCTGCTGGATCACCTGAACCACCGGGACGGGATCGCACTGATGCGCAGCAAGCAGCAGACCGTCTCATTGCTGGATGAGAATCGAACGGGGGAGGGAAGAAAATCCTTTGTGAAGGCATTTAATATTATCGGTTTGCCCCTCCTTGTCATCCTGGGGGGTGTTGGGTTCTGGATGAAACGCAGGAAACGAAGCCGATCGATTCAACGGAGTTTCAACCCCCAGGCCAAAGGAGACAATCAATGAAACGAGACGCGGGAAAAATCAAAACGGAGTTCCTGATCCTGGGACTGGTTATCGTGGCGCTTTCCGCCATGCTGATCGTGCGCAATCAGGACCACGTCGGTTATGATCTTCCGGAAATCTCCGCCCTGGACAAGGATGCGGTGGACCGAGTTGAAGTGACAACCGGAAAAAATACCCTGGTTATGGAACGGTCCAACAAATCATGGAGGATGCGGAAGAGTGGTTACAAGGTGGATGAGGATAAAATCGCCCAGGTATTGTCCACTCTCGCGGATTTGAAAATCTCAACCCTTGTCTCCCAGTCCGGTGATTATCGAAGGTATGGGCTGGATCCGGATGCATCCATATCCGTCCGGGCGTTTTCCGGGAAGCGAGAGGTCCGTTCACTGGTGATCGGTAAAGTGGTCTCTTCCTACAGACACACCTTTGTCCGTTTCCCGGATACGAAGGGCGTATATCACGCGGATGAATCGATTCGAAGCCGGTTTGAATACAGTGATTCGGATTGGCGTGACAAGAAAATACTGAGATTTGAAACCGACGAAATCTCCTCTTTTTCCGTCACCCTGGGTGAAAAAATCGCCACCTTCACCCGTTCCCTTCCGGCACCTCCCGCTCCGGTGGATGGAACATCCCAACCTGAAGCGAAGGCGCCCGGAGATGCGGTGATCTGGAAATCCGACACACTGGGCCTGGCTCCCGTAAAAGAGGTGGATGCACTATTGACATCACTCTCCAACCTCTCCTGCCAGGGATTCACTCCGGATCGATTGAAGTCAACCATAGATGCCGATGCGCTGAAAATCACCCTCCGGGGGAATCAGGAATATATCCTTTCCGTCGCCCGTGAAAAAGATGGCGAGTCAGAGATATTTCCAGCGTATTCGGCCACCACATCCGAGTCCTTCACCCTGGAGCCCTATACCGCCAGAGAATTGATCCGCAAAGCGGAAGCACTCTTTAATCGGGAAGAGGTCGACGCAGTGAAGAAACAGCCACTGAAGTAGTTGAAAAGAGAGTAAGCGCTCGTTTCAGCGCGGAGTAAGGGAAAACTCTTTCCATTTCAAGGCGAATTCCTGTAGTTTGCGATTCACCCGTTCATTGATGGAGCCCTCGGGAAAGGATCCGTCTTTATTGCGGGTTCCCGCACTTTTCCCTGTAAGAATCTCCAGCCCCTGGTCAATGGTCTTCACTGGCCAGATGTGGAAGTCACCGTTTTCCACCGCAGAAAGCAACCCATTCTTCAACATGAGATCAGGGATATTCTGATGGGGAATCATGACT
>CAYVBC010000029.1:0-12929 GCA_964449545.1 uncultured Clostridia bacterium
TTCGGCGCGGGAAACTTCATTACCCCCACCCTGGTGATCCACGGCCTGCTGGACCGCCGCGTTCCCGTGAACCATGGCATTGAACTCTTCCACACCCTGCAGAACCGCGGCGTGCGTTCCCGTTTCATCTACTACCCGGACGAGAACCACTGGATCCTCAAGCGGCACAACTCCCTGCACTGGTACAATGCCAAGAAGGAGTGGCTGGCTGAATTCATCGGCTCCGAAAACTGATTACTTCCCCACAAGGAAATCCGGCGTCAATATTTGCAGGATTTCCGCGATCTGTGAATTTTTGCGGTTTTTACGCAATTCCGGCGGATCAGGGATTATTGCCTTCCGGCAAGAGTGCACCCGGACTAACGATCTTTGGGCTGGTAGAACACGCCCCGTTCACGGCGAACCGGAATGATCCGTCCTTCCGATTGCAGAACATCTAGATATTTATTAATTTCACTGACGTGCATGCCCAGAATCTTTTCCAGGTCCTCCAGGGTGCAGGGGCGGCGCGCGATGGTTTCCAGAATGGCGGTTTCCGCGTCTTCCCGGTAGGACTGCACCTTCTTCCGCTCCGGAGCCGCGGCGATAATCTCCACATGGTCCAGGTCCCAGCCGGTTACGATGCGTTCCAGCTCTTCCGTGGTGGCCGCCCGCAGGCCCGGAATCGTTCCCGGTCGATCCAGAGTGTTGACCTGGATGGAGTCGGGCCGAATCATCTCAAACGCGCTTTTCAACGCGTCCAGGTCCTCTTTCCCATCATTGAATCCGGGCAGGATGAACACCTCCAGCCAGATCTTTCCGGAAAACTCTTTTCTGAAATCCACCAGGCCCTGGATGTAGGATTCCACATCAAGCGCTTTCGCCGGGCGATTGATCCGCCGGAAGGCCGGCTCCGTGGCCCCGTCCAGGGAGGGCAGCACCACATCCGCGGCCAGTAATTCCCGGCGCACCCCGGGATCATGCAACAGGGTCCCGTTGGTCAGAACGGCAACCGGGATATGCGGCCGGATTCGCTTGATGAATTGCAGCACATCCCCGATCCGTGAATTCAGCGTCGGTTCACCGGAGCCGGAAAAGGTGATGTAATCCGGGTCCGGATGGTGAGCGAAAAAATCCTCCAGCTCCGCCACCACGTCATCAAAGGAAATATATTCCTTCCGTTCCACGGTCAACTCCGTGGTCTGACCCACCTCACAATACACGCAATCCAGGGAACACACCTTGCGGGGAACCAGGTCCACGCCCAGGGACATGCCCAGCCGCCGTGACGGCACGGGACCAAACAGGGTCTTGTACATGAAATCCACTCCTCAATGCCCCAGTCATCCGGGGCGACTTCTTATTCTACGCCAAATCGCGCCCCATTGCATGGGAAAAAGAGAATTCAGTGGTGAAGGATATCAATTTCCGGTGGATGGCGAGGGGGCAATGGATATGGTGAATGAAGTGAATGGCCGGGAGTATGAGACCCGCGCGAAAAAAAAGGGGCGGGCGCAAAGGCCCGCCCCCGTATGGTTTATTTCTTCTTATTCAGGCCTTTCGCCGTGCGGTCCTCCAGGGGAGGGGCCGGAGTCTGTCCGGAGGGATTCCGCTTTACCATCTTCATGACCTCTTCCACCACCCGTTCCATCTGGGGGTCACGTCCCTGAACCAGCAGGTTGGGATCATCCCAGACCTCAATGTCCGGGGCAACGCCCTCCCCTTCCCAGAACCAGTGGCCGTCATTGTCGTACAGCCGCCCCCCGGGAAGGGTGATGCCGCCACCGTCCACCAGGATGTGGCCCGTGGCTGGACCGATGAGAATCCCCAGGGTCCGTTCGCCCACGATGGGGCCGGCCTTCAACTCCTGGAACGCCCAGGGAAGACCGTCACCGCCGGATCCGGCCCAGCCGTTGATCAGCATGCCCTTGGGCCCGGTGTTGGTTTTTACGGGTTGTGAATGGTCCTTCCCATAACGCCAGTACAGGTTGTAGACCCGGGGTCGCTGCATCAGCTCCAGGAATCGGTCCGCCAGCTGGCCGCCGCCGTTGAACCGCTCATCGATAATAAAACCCTTCTTATGCAGCTGGCCATAGTACATACGCACCAGTTCAAGCTGCCCGCGGTTGGCTGTATTGGACATGTACACATATCCCAGTTGTCCATTGGAGAGCTTGTCCACCATTTTCCGATTGTTTTCAATCCATGCCATGCGCCGCAGGTTGACCTCCTCCCCACGGGTCAGGCATTGGACCACCACATTGCGTTTCTCCTCCGGATTGTCCGCCGATGCCAGGGTCAGGGAGACCGTTTCCCCCGCCAACCCCTCGAAAGCCGCATAGGGATCCTTGCGAGGATTCAGTGACACCCCGTTGACCGCCAGGATGGCGTCTCCGGTCTTGACATTCACTCCCGGCTGAGCCAGGGGAGAACGAACTTCCGTGTCCCACACGGCCGGTTCCACGATCTTCCGGATGACGTATCTTCCATCTTTCTGATCCCAGTCAATGCCCAGGTATCCCGTATCCACGGGTTTGATCTGCTCCACGTCGCCCCCGAATGTATACGTATGACCGGCACTGAGTTCAGCGGCCAGGCTGGAGCAGATTGTGGTGACATCCCAGCGTGTTCGAGCGTCCTCAATCAGGGCGCCGTAGCGTTTGCGCATGGTCTTCCAGTCCACCCCATGAAGGTTGGCGTCATAGAAAAAATCACGGTAACGCCGCCATATATCGTTGAAGATCTGCCGCCACTCCTGACGGGGCACCAGGTCCATTGTCAGACCGGAAGTGGGCACGGTTTTCTTAATTTTCTGACCTGGCGCGGGTTTGACCACAGCGTGTTTCCCCTGACTGCGAACCAGGATGGATTCATTGTCCGCCGAGACCGTGAACCGGTCCACGGGAGCGATAATGGTTTTCTCTTCCCGCTCCTTCAGATCGTAGAAGACCAGGGAAGAACTTCGGCCGCCGGACCCGGTATTGGGGCGACGCAGAAATACCAGTTTCCCCTTGAAAGGCACCAGTCCATTGATGTTCCCCGCCTTTGGCGGCAGAATCACCACACGGTTCTCCATGCCCTTGAAGTCGATGGCAACGGAGACTCCGGTACTTTTCTTTTCTTCGTTCTTCGGATCCGCTTTGGCCTTGGGATCCGCTTTTTTCTCCTCTTCCAGGGTGTCGTTTTTGGGTGCCAGGAGGGAAGGTGCCTTGGCCGTCAGGCTCATGGCCGCAACCTGGGTGGCATTGGGGTAGATCCAGGTGCCGTCGCGCATATCCGAATACGCGGCCGTCATGCTGCGGTCGGTGAGGAAAAAGAGATATTTCCCATCCCTGCTGAAGACGGGATCATAGTCATTGTAAAAGCCACTGGTGACCTGACGGCTTTTTCCCGTCACCGTATGATAGAGGAACAGGGCACTGTTGGTATTGTCCAGCCCCTGGGTAAAGGCGATCCAGCGGGAATCGGGAGACCAGGAGATGGGGTAGCGGTACCGCCCCCAATGCCCCACGTGCCAGTGGGTATGACCGATCACCGTAGTGGTTTGCGTGGCCACATCCAGTACGGATATCTGGTTGGTCTCATCGATAAAGGCGATTTTCTTTCCATCGGGTGACCAGTGCAGCGTGTACCCGAATCCCTTGCCCCGGCTGGTGATCTTCCGGGCCTGGGCGCTTCCGTCCGCGGCCTGGAGGTAGATCTCGTATTCACCGGAACGGTCGCTCCAGAACGCCACCTCCTTTCCATCCGGAGACCAGGAGGGCTGCTGGTCAAACGCGCCGCTGGAGCGGGTGAGGTTGATCACATATCCCTCGGACGCGGGCACGTTGAACAACTCTCCCCGGGCCTCTATGATCACCCGTTTTGCCTTGGGTGACAACGTCATATGGGTAATCTGACGGCTGACATTCTGTTTGCGGGGCATCTCCGCCGAAAGATCGGAGACGATATTCACCGCCACCTTCTCGTACTTCCGGCTGGCTGCGTCCATGCGATACAGGGTACCGCCGGCTTCGAAAACGATCTCCCTGTTTCCCGCGGACATGAAGGTAATATCAAAATCATCAAAATTGGTGACCTGTTGCGCGGATTTATTTTTCGTGTCGTAGGCCCAGATGTTCAACCGCATGTTTTCCGCCTGGTCGGAGAGAAAAAAGATATGGTCTCCCACCCAGGCGGGTTTTCCATCCGTGGCCCGGTTGTTGGTGATATTCCGCGCCCGGTTGTTCCGGAGATCAAATACAATGATGTCCGATGTCAATCCGCCACGATAGCGTTTGAACGGATAATTCTCGGTAATCCGGGTGATGTAGGCGAGATGGTTTCCATCCGGAGAAAAGCTGGCCAGCTCACCATATGGGACCGCCAGTTTACGGGGAAACCCGCCATTTTTGTCCACCATGTAGAACTGGCGGATTCCCCGGGGTCCACTCTCACGGGGAGAAGCGAAGAGAATGTGTTCTCCGTCCGGATGCCAGTCCACCATGCGATCCGGGTGGGATTGCCAGGTGAGACGGGTGGGCACGCCGCCCGTTGCGGGCATGACGTACACATCCATGTTGCCATTGTACGCGGCCGAGTACGCGATATACTT
Source organism: uncultured Clostridia bacterium (assembly GCA_964449545.1). Taxonomy (GTDB): domain Bacteria; phylum Acidobacteriota; class Aminicenantia; order UBA2199; family UBA2199; genus UBA876. The sequence goes on from CAYVBC010000029.1 coordinate 4,574, forward strand.
GCCGTCCGGTGAAAACCGTGGCCAGGATTCCTCACCCTTTGAATGGGTTACCTGGATGGCGGTTCCGCCCTCCCTGGGCATGACCCAGATATCGCCGCCATATACAAATGTGATCTGCGTGTCCGACACGTCCATGTAACGCATCAGCCTGGCGCTGATGCGGCCGAATATTCCGCCACACATGAACAGCACCATCAATAGAAAAACCGTCAGTTTCGTTCTCATGCTTCCGGCTCCTGTATTTGATTGATTGGGGAACAATCTCCATCGGGCAACCAGCGGAAACGCGTCTCCGGGTCATATCCGGGTCCGGGAGGCGTTTCCGGGAGAGATATCGTTCCATGTCCCAAAATACGTAAAAAAAAGAGATTTGGATCTGAGAAAAGCAATCTTTTCCCAAAGTATCGCCCCGGATCCACCTGATCCCGGTTCAAAATGAGCTCATCCTTCACGTCCACCCGCAATCCCTTTCCGCCGACTCTTCAGCACGTTGATCACATCCGCCATGCCACAATCCCGGGAAACCAGGAGGACCAGAAGATGAAAGACCAGGTCCGCCGACTCCTCGATGAACCGCGCCGGATTGCCGGCTTTCATGGCTTCGATCACCACCTCAACCGCCTCCTCCCCCACCTTCTGCGCCAGACCTTCCACCCCTGAGGAGAAGAGCCCGGAGCAGTATGACCCGGGTTCCGGGTGATCCCGTCTCCGGCGGATCACCCGCTCCAGTTCGGTCACGAATCCGGGTTCCCGCTTCACGTCAAAGCATGAAGTTCTTCCCCTGTGACAGGTCGGCCCCAGGGGCCGGGCACGCACCAGCAGGGCGTCTCCGTCACAATCCCCGTGAAGATCCACCAGATCGAGGAAATTCCCGGAGGTTTCCCCCTTGGTCCAAAGCCTCCCGCGACTGCGGGAAAAAAAGGTTACCCTTCCCGATGACACGGTTTTCTCCAGCGCCTGGCGGTTCATGTACCCCAGCATCAGGACCGTTCCCGTATCCGCGTCCTGGATCACAGCCGGCACCAGGGGGTTTTTCTTGAAATCCACTTTCTCATTTTCACGGTTCATTGATTTCTCCGTACGATAATGCCGCGCCCGGCCAGATAGGCCTTGAGCGTATCAATGGGAAGACGCCGCGAATGAAACACCCCGGCCGCCAGTACCGCGTCCGCCTTACCTTGCACAAAGGCGTCCAGGAAATCTTCCACCCGGCCGCCGCCGCCGGAAGCGATTACCGGACATTGAACTTTCCCGGATACCCGGCTCACCAGATCCGTATCGAAACCTTCACCGGTTCCATCACGATCCATGGAGGTCAGGAGTATCTCTCCGGCCCCCCGATCCACGACTTCTTCCGCCCATTCCACGGCATCCCGGTGCGTGGCTGTACGACCGCCGTGAACAAAAACACGGAAATCCCCATCCACCCGTTTCACGTCCATGGCCACAACCACGCACTGGGATCCGAAATTCGCGGCCAGACGATCGATAAGCCCGGGATCGGCCACAGCCGCGGAGTTGACCGAGATCTTGTCCGCCCCGGCATTCAACAGGTTGTCCACATCCCGCGCGCAATCCACTCCGCCGCCCACAGTGAAGGGAATATCCAGGTGACGTGCGATCTCTTTCACCAGGGAAGCGCGGGCTTTCTTACCCTCTACCGTGGCCGTTATATCCAGGAATACCAGTTCATCCGCGCCTTCGTCACGATAGCGTTTCCCCAGTTCCACCGCGTCACCCACCACCTGAAGATCGACAAAGTTCACCCCTTTGACCACCTTTCCCTCTCTCACGTCAAGACATGGGATAATTCGTTTCGCCAGCATCTTTGCCTCCTGATTCATTGAAAACGGCCAGTTCGTCCAGCCAAAGCGCCCCTTCGTACAAGGCCCGCCCCACCACCACACCGGAGAGGCCCGCCCTTCTCAGATCCGCCACCTGGTCCAGGTGATGCACGCCTCCGCTGGCCAGTAGGTGGATCCGGGGAAAGCGATGGAGAATCTCACGATACAAACCCAGGGCCGGTCCGCACATCATTCCGTCCCGGTCAGTATCGGTACACAACACCCTGCGGACACCCATCGCGACCATCTTCTCCAGAAAAGAGAAAAGGTCCGTTTCCGATTCCTCCTTCCATCCGGAAACCGCAACCCGGCCGTTTTTTACATCGGCAGCGAGGATGAACCGATCCGGGCCGAAGCGCCCCAGCCCCTCGGTAAATCTCTTTTCGTGACGCACGGCCATGGTACTCACCGTAACCATCTCCGCTCCGGCATCCAGATAGCGCTTCACCTGTTCCAGGGTGCGGATGCCGCCCCCCACGTCCACCCGGCACTTCGTGGCCGCGCAGATATCTCTCACCAGCGAAAACTGGGCGTTCACCCCATCCCGGGCACCATCCAGATCCACCAGGTGGAGTCGGGAAAAACCCGCGGATTCAAACGCAGTGGCCACTTCGAGTGGAGAGTCCGGATACTCACTCCGGTCTGCAAACACCCCCCGGCGCAGTCGGACACATCGCCCGTTCATCATGTCGATGGCGGGAATCACTTCAAACTTTCCGGGTGCGTTATCCATTTTTCGCCCCCGGAATCCGGCAGAAGTTCTCCAGAATCCGACTGCCGGAAAAACCACTTTTTTCCGGGTGAAACTGGACGGCGAAAAAGTTGTTTTTTTGCAGTGCCGCACTGAACGGCCCCATGTAGTCACAGCATGCCGCTGAATATTCAGAGGGCTTCGTGAAATAGCTGTGCACGAAGTAAAACCAGCTGCTTTTGTCCACCCCGTCAAACAACGGGCCTTTCATCCGGGATACCCGGTTCCAACCCATGTGGGGGATCTTTCCCACCCCATTGAAACGCACAACCTCCTGATCGAATATTCCCATGCACTGGGTGTCCCGTTCCCGGGACGTTCCGCACATGAGCTGCAACCCCAGACAGATGCCCAGAACCGGGACCTGGAGGTGGCGCACCGCCCGGTCAAGCCCCCGATCCGACAGGTAGCTCATGGCGGAACGGGCCTCCCCCACGCCGGGGAGAATCACCCGTTCCGCGACTTCCAGCTCCCGGGCCGTGGTGACAACCTGAGACCGGACTCCGATCCGGTCCAGGGCGTAAACCACGGATTGGAGATTTCCCGCCGCACTCCGCAGAATCGCTACCCTCATCAGATCACCCCCTTGGAGGAAACGATCCGCCCGGAGTCCTTCTCCCGCGAAATCGCCTGCTTCAATGCCCGGGCAAATCCCTTGAACACAGCCTCCACCTTATGGTGATCGTTATCTCCACTCACGGAAACATGAATGCAGATCCCCGCGTGATCCGACAGGGTCTTGAAAAAGTGAGGCACCATCTCCGTATCCAGGTCCCCGATGGCGCTTCGCTTGAATTTTCCGCGCCATTTCAGCCAGGGGCGGTTGGAGAGATCGATGGCCACCCGTGCCAGCGATTCATCCATGGGCAGCAGGAAACCATACCGTTCAATCCCGCTTCGATCCCCCAGGGCTTCTTTCAGGGCCCGGCCCAGCACCAGGGCCGTGTCCTCCACCGTGTGATGCGCGTCCACCTCCAGGTCCCCCCGGGCACGCAGACAAAGGTCAATACCGGAGTGAACACCCAGTTGATCGAGCATGTGGTCCAGAAACTTCACCCCCGTATCGATGTCACATTTTCCCTTCCCATCCAGGTTCAGTCGACAGGAAATATCCGTCTCCCGGGTGGTTCGTGCCACTTCCGCGCGACGTTCCGGCTGTCGAAGTAGAAAATCCGCCACTTCACCCCAGTCATTACTGACCATGGAGCAGGTTTCCATCAGCCCATTCTCCTGAATCTTTTTTTTCGTCTCCGGCCCCGGGGACGCGAACCAGACGCACTGACAACCGAGATTTCGGGCCAGCTGAAGATCCGTCAATCGGTCACCCACCACGAAAGAATTTTTCAGGTCGGTTTCTCCGGTCCGGTAGTGATCCACCAGGCCTGTTTCCGGTTTTCGCGTATTTCGATTCTCCTCCGGCAACGAAGGGTCGATCAGAATTTCACTGAAACCAACGCCTTCATTCTTCAGCAGGGTTATCAGCTTCTTCTGGGGCGCGTTGAAATCATCCTCCGGAAAGGAGGGGGTGCCCAGGCCATCCTGGTTGGAGACCATGACCAGTTTGTATTCCCCGGAACGGGCGATCCGGTTCAGACTGACCACGGCCCGGGGCATGAGTTCCAGTTTTTCCAGTGAATCCACCTGCATGTCTGTTTCGGGCTCACGAATGATGGTTCCATCCCGATCCAGGAAAAGGACTTTTTGTTCTTTCATATTTCACCTCCTGAAATCTCAGCCAGGCACTTCAGCAAACGGCGATTCTGCTCCGGCATGCCCACACTGATACGAAGACAACCCGCGCACCCCGGCAGATCGGAACGATCCCGGACCCGCAATCCGCATCGGGAAAGATACGCGAATACTTCCAGGCAGTTTTTGAACTCCACCAGGAGAAAATTCGCCTGTGAGGGGTATACCCGCGCCACGCAGTCCAGACCGTCCAGATTCCGCGCCAGGAGATCCCGCTCCGCGACCAGTTGAGTGATCACCCGGGTTCGTTCAGATCGCTGATCGAGAACCCGTTCCAGAGCCGCCTGGTTGGGACCGCTGATGTTGTAGGGGGCTTTGATCTTTCTGAGAACTTCCAGAACCCCGGCATCCCCGTACAACACGCCCACCCGAATCCCCGCGGCCCCCCAGGATTTGGAAAAGGTCCGCAGTACGAAGAGATTGGGAAACTCCCCGATCCGCGCCGCCAGCCCGGGGTCCCTGGAAAAATCAATATATGCCTCATCCACCACCACAACAGCTCCGGATCTTCGCGCCACGTCCAGGATGTCGCGGGTCTCCAGAAGATTCCCGGTGGGGTTGTTGGGAGACGTCAGAAAAATCAGTTTGACACACTCCTCGGAAACCAGTCGAAGCAAGGCTTCGACGTCCAGGCTGAATCCCGTTTTCAGGGGTGCCTCCAGGACGCCGACACCGAGACCCCGCGCGCACACGGCATACAACCCGTAGGTGGGTGGGGTCACGATAATTTCATCTTTCCCGGGCAGACAGAATCCGCGCACCAGCAGATCAATGAGTTCATCCGACCCGTTTCCCAGCAGAACCTCTTCGGGCTTCCGCGACTCCATGGCCGCCACCCGCGTGGACAATGCTTTTTGCAGCGGATCCGGGTAACGGTTAAACGCTTCTCCCCGCACCAGAGACACGGGCAATTCGTTGGCATCCAGAAGGATATCGTCTTTCCGGGTCACCTGTGCACGGGCGCAGGAGTAGGGTTCCAGGTTCCGGACATGCCGGGCCAGCAGATCCACCGCCATCATCGACCCGGGCGTTTCCTCATCCAGGGAACGTCTCCGCAAAGCCACGGAGCGCGCGTGCATGGGAAGATTCTCCGCTTCAGCCATGAGTTCCACGGTCCTTGCCACTTCCCGCAGGCCCCGGGGGCTGAGACGTTGAAAGGAGATGGTTTTCCGGAACGAATCCACGGTGATTCCTGAATAGCTCTTCGCGTATCCACCGGTGGGCAGGGTATGGTTGGTTCCGGAAGCGTAATCCCCCACCGCCTCCGGGGCACAGGCTCCCAGAAAGACACTGCCCGCATTGCGTACGCCTTCCACCCAGCGTTCCGGATCCGATACGGCCAGACTGAGGTGCTCGGGGGCGTATTCATTCAGTATACGCAACGCCCGTTCCTCCGAATCCACGTACATCAGGGTGGTGTGGCCCAGATTTTCCCGCACGAAATCGTTCACATCCACGGACTGAACCATTCCCAGGATCTCCCCGTGTACCGCGTCCACCTTCTCCCGGTCCAGAGAGATCAGGACCGCGCGGCTGTTTCGCCCGTGCTCCAACTGGCTGAGAAGATCCGCGGCCACGAAACCGGGCCTCGCTTCTCCATCGGCCAGAACCATCAACTCCGATGGCCCGGCCGGCATATCCACGGCCACGCCATCCCGCAACGCCTGCATCTTGGCTTCGGTCACGAAATCGTTCCCGGGGCCAAAAATTTTATCCACCGCGGGAACACTCTCCGTGCCATATGCCATTGCCGCCACGGCCTGGGCGCCACCCACTCGAAACACCCATTCAATCCCCAGTAATCCGGCACAATAAAGCACCGCCGGATGAACCGCTCCGGAAGCGTCCGGGGGGGTGCAGACCACCACATCCCGGCACCCGGCCAGGGCAGCGGGAATACCCAGCATGAGCAGAGAGGAAAAAAGAGGATGGGTGCCTCCGGGAATATACAAACCCACCCGATCAATGGGCACGCGTTTCTGGAAACACTCCACTCCAGGCAGGGTTTGAATCCGATCTCCCTCCCCCGCCTGGTTGTACGCGTGGAATTTCCGGATACTGCGTCGGGCCGTTTCAATGGCCCCTTTCAGCTCCGGTGTCAACGCCTTCCCGGCATCGTGGATCGTCCTGGCGTCCACCAGAAAGGGTCGCGGCAGACAGCCGTCGAACCTGCGTGTAAACTCCCCGAGGGCTTCATCCCCGCTTTTTCGCACAGCGGCCATGATCTGTTCAACGGTTTCCTCCAACCGGGGATCCCGGGCGCCTCTTCGTTCGGTCAGGGAATGGATCTCGGACTCCGAAGGATCCATCAGGACCGTTATGGGTGATAATTCTCTGTTCATTCTTCCTCCTAGAAGACCATTTTTTCCAGATCCAGAACCAGAATACCCTCCGCGCCAAGGCCATGGAGGCGGTCCACGATCTCCCAGAACGCCTCCTCCGGCACAACGGACTGCACCGAAACCCATCCTGCTTCTTTCAGGGGGCTGACCGTGGGGCTCTTCATGCCCGGAAGCAGGCGGCAGATTGCGTCCAGGGAGACCTCCGGAGCATTCAGCAGGATGTACTTGTGGGTCCGGGAACGAAGTACCGCCTGGATGCGGAGCATCAAGCGATCCAGGAGTTTCTCCTTGCCCGCGGGCAGGTCCGGGGCGGCGACCAGATGAGCGCTGGAGCGAAACACCGTTTCCACCTCCCGCAATCCGTTACTGAGCAGGGTGCTGCCCGTGCCCACCAGGTCACAGACGGCATCGGCCACTCCAATGGCCGGAGCGATCTCCACGGATCCACTTATTTTCCGGATTCGCGCGTTCACCCCACAATGTTCCATGTACGCGGAAAGTATACGGGGATGGGAAGTGGCCACACATCGCCCTTCCAGGTCGGAGATTCCTTTCCATGGCCATTTTCTTTCCACTGCCAGAGAGAGGCGGCAACGGGCAAAATCCAGGTCCCTGACCACACGGACGGGATCCTTGTTCTCCTCCAGCAGGTTGGACCCCACGATTCCCAGATCCGCCACGCCATCCGCCACGATACCCGGGATATCATCATCCCGCAGAAACATGAGCTCCAAGGGAAAGTGGTCACACGCCACCTTTAATTGACCATTGCCGCGGGAAAAGCCGATACCGCAGTCAAGGATCAACTTCAAAGATCCTTCGCTCAACCGCCCCTTACGCTGGACGGCCATCTTCAAAAGGGGTTTCATTTTCACCTCCATGAAAACTGAATTTTTTGTTTTGCCCGGAAGTGAACAGAGTCATCCGGGAAAGGGGTATTCTGGTGGGGTTATTCTATTCTCATACGCTCACGGGGAGCGCATGATGGAGGTGATGATGATGCAGATGGAGGGATTCCGCTGCCGGTACGACACCGAAACGGATCATCCCCTTGTTGCTTTTCATAGAAACGTAAAATACACAAGTTTCATGCCCCTGTCAAGCACAAAGCAATTCCAAAAAAAAATCTCTTTCTTTCCCGCCGTTGACCATTCTCCGGTAAACGGCTATTCTTGAGGAAATGGAGACCTTGAGGTTCAAACGGGAGACGCCATGAAAAAAGAGAGTTTTGTTACATCCCTGGGATTCACGGCAATCATGACAGTGATCTCCCTGGTCATGCTGGTGAAGTCCTGCGTGGTTGCCGGCAGGGCCTCCTTTGATTCGGGTATTTACGACCTGGCGGTCTGGATCTTCATGGCCCTGACCTGGGTCGTCGCCCTGGTCCTTCGTCTGCGGGCCCGGAAGGGAACCCGCGCGCAATAATCCGCCTCTATTCCCTCCGCGCTTCAACTTCTCAAGCCCGAACCCTTGAAAAACTGAAACCAACGACGGAAATTGTTTTATACTAAGACTTATATCATTATTGTATGTATACCGGGTTTACTGGAAATGCGGTTGGAACTCCCGGGGCAAATCCAGCGGGAGCTGAAACAATGAAAGCAAGCAGGACGATGAACGTATTTGGTGCGTGCCTGCTCACCTTGCTTTGTCTTTGCGCATGTGAACGG